>NZ_JANPGM010000161.1:0-3098 GCF_031423935.1 Chamaesiphon sp. VAR_69_metabat_338 | reverse complement strand
AGGATTTCGCGGATGCAGTACCATCGAAGTACCCGTGGCAAACCACTTATGACCCGCCGCATCGGGACGTTGATTGAGGATCGATGGCGGTAAATGTTCGCCCCACACCTCCGAAAAATTCACACCACCTTGCTCGAAGACATTACCTTCTTTCATCACCCGCGATCGACCGCCACCGCCTTCAGGACGATCCCAGCTTTCTTCTTCAAACTTTCCGCCACCATCGACAGCTTCTAAGCCCTGACAGACGCTATCCTGAAAATCTCGCATGAACTGCACGAGCCGCTGTTTGGCATCAGCAGGTGGCAAAAAAGCATCATTTATCTTGTTGTCAGTGGAGAAAGCTGTCATATCCGCAAGGTGAATGAGGTGAGATTAAAAATATTTGTAAAAGCAGCCGTTGGCGACTATCTAGCAAAGTAGCATATCCAGGCGATCGACAGCCGATCGTTGTTACGGGAAATATACAAATTAGGCTTTAGGCTTTGGGCTTTAGATCTGTAGGTTGGGTTGAGCCTCGAAACCCAACAATCCCAGCGTTAAAGGCACTTAAAATATTCAAACATATCCGGTTTCTGTTTCGATCGATATTGATGTCATTGGGTTCCACTGTAAATCTACCCAACTTCCGGATCTCGATCGAGTCTCAACCATTGGGATTGTTGGGTTTCATTTTTCAACCCAACCTACAGATCTACACCTCCCGACTTTCAAATATTTTAAATATTCAATCCACTTTTGCTCGCACGATCGCTTTTCAATCCGAGCGACGATATTGGTGATGTTGGGTTTCTGCTAGCATATTTCGAGATCGAGCTTTGTGGAGTAGACTATTCGCAGTTCAGATGCCGATGGTGTGATTTAGGCTATAGACTAAATCCATAGTCGAAAATATATAAATACTGATGTTAGACCGTAGTGCCGTTTTAGAAATACTCAAACCAGTTCAAGACCCAGAGCTACAAAAGAGTCTGGTCGAACTGAATATGATTCGGAATATCCAGGTGGATGGCGGTTTGGTCAAGTTTACCGTGGTGCTGACGACACCAGCTTGCCCGCTGCGCGAGTTTATTGTCGATGAATGCAAACAGGCCGTCAAGACGCTCCCAGGCGTGACCGATGTAGAAGTTGAAGTCACTGCCGAAATTCCCAATCAGAAGGGCTTGCCAGACCGCGAAGGGATCGATCGAGTCAAAAATATCATCGCCATCTCCAGTGGCAAAGGGGGTGTGGGCAAAAGTACGGTAGCGGCAAATGTGGCTGTCGCCCTCGCTCAGTTGGGTGCCAAAGTTGGCTTGCTAGATGCAGATATTTATGGCCCCAACGCCCCGTTAATGTTTGGCTTGAGCGATATTCGGCTCGAAGCGACCGAAAATGGCGTCCTCGAACCGGCGTTCAATCATGGTGTGAAACTGGTATCGATGGCCTTTTTGATCGATCGCGACCAGCCCGTGATTTGGCGGGGGCCGATGCTCAACGGGATTATCCGCCAATTTTTATATCAAGTTAATTGGGGTGAGCTAGACTATCTAATCGTCGATCTGCCACCTGGTACTGGCGACGCACAACTCACCCTCGCCCAAGCCGTCCCGATGGCTGGAGCCGTGATCGTTACCACACCCCAAACTGTAGCTTTAGCCGATGCGCGCAAAGGCTTGCGGATGTTTGAGAAATTCACGACCGTTTTGGGCGTAGTTGAAAATATGAGTTATTTCATACCACCAGATCTGCCCGATCGACAGTATGATATTTTCGGTTCCGATGGTGGCGAAAAATTTGCCGCCGAAGTCGGTGTCCCCTTACTCGGTCGCATTCCCCTGGAAATCCCCGTCCGCACCGGCGGAGATCGCGGCATCCCGATCGTCATCGCCGAGCCAGAGTCAGCATCCGGCAAAGCTTTGATCGCCATTGCTAAATCGATCGCGGGCAAAGTCTCGATCGCAGCTTTGGGTTAGGCTTTAGGCTTTAGGTTTTAGGCTTTAGGGGGTAGAGGGTAGGTTTTAGACTTTAGGCTTTAGAGTGGCAATCAAAAAGCTCGATAGTTTCGGAACTGCTTTCCCAGTCCCCAACTCCCATACGGTGGTACAGCAACTCCCCGCTCCCCCGCTCCCCGCTCCCCGCTCCCCCGCTCCCCGCTCCCCGCTCCCCCGCTCCCCCGCTATCCACTCCCCGTTCCCAACTCATGTACAAATCCTCAAATCGCTCATCTTGGCAAGATCTATTTATCCATTGGCGACAGATGGATTGGTTGCTCATTTTCATAGCAATGGGATTAACCTTCCTTGGGGGAGTGATGATCCGCAGTACCGAGTTAAATCAATCGGCGGCTCATTGGGGACAACACTGGCTGGTGGGTACGATCGGACTGGCGATCGTGTTTGTAATTGCCCGAATTCCCTATAATCAATTGCTGCGTTGGCATTGGGTTAGTTATGGATTGACCAACGGATTGTTAGTAGCGGTGGATTTTCTGGGCAGTAGTGCCAAGGGCGCACAGCGATGGATTAGTATTGCGGGGTTCAATTTCCAGCCATCAGAATTTGCCAAAGTGGGGCTGATTATTACTTTGGCGGCGATTTTACACCGGCGTCCTGCCAATACACTGCCGACATTTCTCCGCGCTTTAGCAATTACGCTCCCACCGTGGTTACTAGTGTTTATCCAACCAGATTTGGGCACATCGTTGGTGTTTGGCGCGATCGCTTTAGGGATGTTGTACTGGGCAAATGCCAATCCCGGCTGGCTATTACTGCTGGTATCACCACTAGCTGCTGCCATTATCTACAGCTTCAGTTTGCCCTTATGGATAATTTGGGCGGTAGCAATGGGTGTCGTTGCGTGGTTGACAATGCCGTGGCGGTGGGTGAGTTCGGTGCTCGCGATCGGGATTAATGTGGCGGCTGGTTTGCTCGGACAGGTGTTGTGGCACGTACTCAAGGATTATCAAAAAGACCGACTGATCGTCTTTCTCAATCCTGACAAGTATCCGTTGGGAGCGGGTTATCACTTGATCCAGTCGCGGATTGCGATCGGGGCAGGAGAGTTATGGGGACAGGGACTCAATCAGGGCACACAGACGCAGCTCAATTTTATCCCCG
>NZ_JANPGM010000160.1:0-14814 GCF_031423935.1 Chamaesiphon sp. VAR_69_metabat_338 | reverse complement strand
CGCGCAGCAGTTGACAGGCTGCTCGATCCCGAAAATACTTCTGTTACCCTTAACACTCTGGGCAAAGCAGCTAGCGTTCTGGGCAAGCGCATCAAAATTGAGCTGGTTTAAGCCAATATCCTACATGTACCCAAATTTCTGAGTCTCGATCGGGATTACTAAATTCTAAGCGCGTTCGCCATCGCATTAGCTTCAGAATTCCTGGCTAAAGATTTCCGTCAATACGACATTAGAAAATAACAATCCTTCGGGATCTGATAGTCGCAAATAACGCTCGTCATCTGTACTGATGAGAGTCTCTACCCAGCCTTGCTGTTGATATCGCTGTAGGCATTTTAATAACTGCTCTACTCTAGTGCTCCCAAATTCGGACTCGATCGATCTCAGACTCACTCCACGGGATAATCGCAGTCCTAGCATCAAAGTTTCTAAAAACCGATCGGCGGTGGGGGTCAGATCTACTCGCCAATTGCCACCATCCGCCACCCACTGATAGTATTCCTGCGTTTTACGGGGACGGGTGAAGCGGTAGTTTTCGAGATTGCTAGCAGCACCCATGCCGAAGGCGTAGTAGGGTTGATTTTGCCAATAGGTGAGATTGTGGCGACACTGAAATCCGGGTTTGGCGTAGTTGGAAATCTCATAATGTTCGTAGCCTGCGCTGCTTAAAATTTGCTGGGCGGTACGGTACATCTGGGCGGTGATTTCGTCGCTGGGGAGGGGTTTGTCGCCAGGTTGATACTGTTTGGCGAAGGGGGTTTGGGCTTCAACGATCAGATCGTAGCAGGAAATGTGAGTGGGTTGGAGGGCGATCGCCGATTGCAATGAATCTACCCAATTATCGATCGATTGTTGGGGCAAGCCAGAAATCAGATCGAGGCTCCAGTTGGCGACACCGCCTTGGTGGATTAGTTCTACAGCGTGGTAAATATCGCCGACAGTATGCGATCGACCGCACAATTGCAATAATTGGTCTTGAAATGCTTGCACGCCGATACTGACCCGATTTACCCCTGCCTGGAGATAGTCTTGAAGTTGGCTCAGATCGAATGTCCCGGGGTCGATTTCCATCGAGATTTCGGCGTTACTGGCGATCCCGAATTTGGTGGCTAATAAATCTAAAATCTGGCTGATTTGCTCGACAGCGAGCAGTGACGGGGTGCCGCCGCCGAAGAAAATTGTTTCGAGGGGTCGATGGTAATTTGTTTGCGTGGCAATTTCTCGTGCCAAGCGATCGAGATAGAGTTGGATATTACCCGAACTCGCGCCTGTCTGGCGACTGCCAACGACAAAGACGGGAAAATCGCAGTAGTAGCACCGCTGCCGACAGAAGGGGATATGAATGTAAGCAGCAGTTGGCAGCAAGGAAATAATTATCTTTGTACGCCCTCAACGGTGGGAGGTGTCGATGTGCGAGGTATCGATCTATTGTAGGCGATCGCTGTAAATCGATGGGGTGCGCCCTATTGCCAGTTAGTCGTCCAACAAGATCGGCGGCGAACGGATCTACCGTCACATCACAACTAAGCTGCTCCGAACTTGCCGCTTAAGCTGTGGGAGCTGGCTGTTGTGGCGATGAATTGGATGAGGAGTTGCGATCGGTTGCCATGTTGACGACTAAACCTAATACCGGAACTTTGGCTACTGTCAGGGTGCGGAGCGAGTTGCGCAAAATTTCTCGATGAACTTTACCGAGTCTATTCACCATCAATAATCCATCTGTGTGGGGGATTAATAATAATGAATCGGCAAAATTGAGGGGGACAGTATCGTAGATTACTAGATCGAAATTATGTTGGCATTTTTCCATCAGCTTCCGCATTTTTTTGGAACTTAAAATGCTGGTGGGATCGAGAGAAACCGAACCTGCCAGGAGAATATATAAATTTTCCTCACCGGGCAAGAGTTGAACTGTATCCATCAGTTCAGTGGTGCCAGCAATAATATCCGTCAAACCTGGAATGAAATCATTCTCATGTTGCCCTACCAGGGCTTGCAAGCTGGGCTTGCGGAGATCGGTGTTCACTAATAATACCCGCTGACCCATTGCCGCCGCCGCTTGCGCTAGTTGAATCGAGATCGTTGTCTTGCCTTCATCGGGTAATGACGAACTGACGACGATCGATCGAATCGGTGCATCTGGACTCAACAACCGCAACTGCGAATTGAGCGCGCGGAACGACTCCAGAAAGGGCGAGAATCGATATTGACCGAGTGCGTCCTTCCTGGGAGCTGGGGGCTGTGTGCTGCCGTTTGCGATCCCCGTCAGAGACCTCTGTTCGTCTTCTCGGCGCGGAATTACCCCCAAAATCGGAATATTTAGTTCGTCGCGTAAGTCTTTGAGTGAATAAATCACATCATTCATCTTATCGACGACTAAGGCCATTCCCGTCCCTAGCAGTAAGCCGAGAATCGATCCTAAAGCCAGATCTTTGGCTAAGCCAGAGGATTCGATCGTTCTGACTGTCGGTGCCGCAATCAGCTCCCACGGCACTTCTTGACGGGCGGCACTAATCTTCAAATCTTCCCGCTTTTGTAAGAATTTGTTGACTTGTTCGGTGGCAGTTTTTAATTGGCGTTCGAGGTTTTCATATTGACGCGAGATCGTCGGCAGTTTTTCGGTTTGACTGGTCAGCGATTGGCTTGCGGCGTTAAGTCCCTTGAGCTTGGCATCCAAAACTTGAACTTGAGTAGCAGCAGCTAGATACTGTTTGCTCAGATCTTGGCGGAGGGCATTTTGATAGGGTAGCGATTGGGCGTTGGGAACGCTCTGGGCGAGGTTGCCACCCAACAGTGTCTTGGCTTTCTCTTCCAAGAGTGGTAGCAATTTTCGTCTTTTTTCCCGCAGCGAAATTACTTTTGGATGCTCCTCGGTCAAATCTGCCAATTGATTTTCCAATTCAACATCAATGTCTTGGAGTTGTTTGACTAATTGTTGGTATCCAGGCGCATCACTGAGCACCGAAGCGGCTTCCGCACTTTTGGGCTGAAGTTGCAGTTGCTGTTCGATCGATTTGTAGAGCTGGTTGGCTTTATCTAGCTCTACTTGAGTTGCTTGTTGCTCTTGCTTGGTCGTATTTAGTTGACTACTGAGCTGATTTTCGAGGATCTTCGGATCGGTTAACCGGTTTTGCTCTCGGAAAGTCTGTAATTGTTTCTCTAAAGTTTGGACTTGAGCTTGGATTGTCGGCAGTTGAGTATCGACGAACTTAATCGCTCGACTCACGTTAGTTTTGCGCTCGCTCAAACTATATTGAATGTAAGCCGCAGACACCATATTCAATAGCTGTTTTGCTTCGCTCGGCGAACCGCCACCGTACTTGATTTCTAATATTTTAGTGTCTTCAGTTGCTTTGAACCGACTGATGGCTAGCGACGATTTGAGTCGATCGTAAGACATCCCTGGTTGGGATGGCTTGAGCTTTTCAACCACAGGAGCTAAGATTTTCTCGCTCAGGAGGAGCTGAATTTGGGTGGGATAATCGAGAGTTGCTTTTGATGATTGCGCACCACCGACTTCTTGCTCCTCACCAGCTTTTTGATTGCCGGTCACAGCCGAAACTACTTGTCCTTCGGCAGTAACTGGCTCGATCAAGATTCTGAAGCTACCTTCGTATTGTGGCGGTCGCGTCCGGTTCCACGCGATCGTCGCCCCGATTGTCAGAATATTGATGGCGATCGCAATGCCGATCCGTCTCTGAATGGCATTGAAAACTTGATGAAAATCTAAACCGCCTTCCGCCCGATCGCTGCCGATGCTATTTTCCGCATTAAGCTGCAATCGAGGATGGGCATGACGTTCGCGCCAATTATTATCTTCATCCGGTTTTAACTCTCCACTTAGAATGATACTCATCGATCGCTAAATCCTCAAATAGTCTCAGCCGGCAAGAATACTTCTCAACACGAATAATAATTTAGGCAGGCGGCAACTTCCGATCGAGATTTGCTCCGATCGCTCTAAATTCTCCAGAGTGCCGCAACCTCTAAATAGTTCCACCTTTAGATTTTACCAGATGGAATCTTATCCCAATTGTAACAAAGCACCATCTTATTTGTGAGACAATTCAGCTATAAGGCTGACTCAAATTCCCGCATCGATTTGTAACTTTGTCACCGCTAAATTTGGTTGACAATCTGCTGCCGTTTTCACAAATGCAGCGATTTGTCAAATTATTTAGACGGACTGACGTACAGCGGGATTTGTTTGCCACTACCTTGATAATTTGGTAAGTCTCGACCAGTAAGATTGCGCGTGCTGCCGCCACTGTTGTCTCTGATATAAGTTGTATAATTTGGCACACCATAATTCACTTCACCCAAGGTAATCGAGATTGCCGATCGATCGTTGATAAACATCGGGGCATTTTGGGTGCCATCGGTTCCGGGGGTGGTGGTATATGCCAGACCGCCGAGGAGTTCGGTTTTACCGCCACCCTTGGTATGAATCAAGGTGCCGCCGCGCTCGGTTTTGAGTCCCAAAATCCACAGTTTGCCACCGTTATTGGTGATATGAGTGCCAACATTTTCAACATTAAATTGTCTCGCCCAGACATTTTGCCGATTGAAAGTCCAATTCTGGGAGGGGTTGGAGACGACATTTTCGATAAATACATCCCCCGAGCCGGTCATGTTACCCGACACATTGGCAGCGTCACGAATGACTAAGGTGCGAGCGGAGGCGTTTTCGAGGGTTGGGGTGGCAGTATACCCGCTCCCGATCCGCTCGAAGACCACGGTGGGACTATTACCCTCAACTACTTTAAAGCCAGGACTGACGTTATTTGGTATTTCAACATACGCTTCTGTGCCGATGATGCGGCGGACATTCTTGCGGATTAAGATCGTCTTGCTCAAATTGTACGCGCCCACGGGCAAATAAACTGTCGTCTGACCGGAATCGATCGCCGCTTGGATGGCCGTACTATCATCGCGACCGTCATTAGGAATGGCTCCAAAAGGGATGACATTAGCCCAATTATCGCCAGCAGGATTGTCCCACGGCACATCCGGCGTGTCCTTAATCGGCAGATTGAGAGTTTTGGCAGTTATGGGGAACTGCTTGGCAACTGTATCCCCCGCTGCGATCTTTTGCTGCTGCTCGATGGCGACGCGATAGCCGCCGGTTTTCAGGTTGCGAACCAATAGATCCAGCGGGAACTTATTCGAGATCGCTGGCTTGATGGCAGCGGTACCAGTCCCCTGCAAAACTGCGTCCAGTAAGGTGACGCGGCCACCCGCATTGTAAATAGCGGTAACGGCATTATTACTGGTCAAGCCGCGAATATTCAGAGTTTGTCCGGTGTTATATAACCCATAGCCGCGCTGATTTTTAAGGGTAATATTTTCTAAAGTTTGGCTATTGATGAAAAAGCCAGTGCGAATGCCATACTGAAATCCTTTAACCGTCAAGTTCTTGACTAACAGGGGGCCAATTTCATCGGCAAAATTCATGTCCAAGCCATTAACGCCCAGTCCATCCCCAGATTGAATGGTGACGTGGCGGATCGAGCCTTGATTGCTGGCATTAAACTGAATGCCGCTCGCGCCAGGATTGCCAGTCCCCGTATCGACGGTGAGATTGCGAATCGAGTTGCCAAATCGCTGTGCTGGTGCGGGGCCAGTGAAAATGACTGGTTTGGGCGTCGCCGCGTTCGCAAAACCCGCAGCCCGATCTTTGAGCCGGATGGTGACGCCGCTTTCACTCTGTCCTTGCAGGATTGTATTTTTGTACTCATCTCCTTTTCCTGGCGTCCCTGGCGGCCAGGTGAGAGTTTTGGAGACTAAATAAGTACCGTTGGGCAGATAAATAATCCGCCGTCCGTTGGGGTAAGCAGTTAATACGGCTTGAATGGCGGCGGTATCATCGGTGCGCCCATCGCCTTTGACCCCAAATTCCTTGACATTGACCGTCCCGGCATCGACGGGAAAGGCGATATTTTCGCGCTCGCCTCGATTGGCTCGACCGAGTAGATCCACGTTATTTTGTCTGGCTAGAGCGAGTACTCCTAGCGACACGATCGAAATAGCACCCAGAACTGATAATTTTATAACTGTTGAGACTTTCATTGGTAACGATCGAGCTAATTAACAACAAGTTTTTATTTATCTATATTCGCATATTTCGATCTGCTCAAACATACTGACTAATTACAATTTCGACCCACCTTAAACGTCTATCTATCGATCGCTAAATCGATCCCAACGGCGTAATTATACTGGCATTAGCAACAGCGAATATCGGCATTTATGCGGAGCAAATAGTCGAGCTTTTTTGACTCAATTAGAGTACAATGTCGAGGCGATCGATCGAATCGAAATTTGGATCTAGGTCGGATAATCGGTACGCAATCCGATCGGTCGATCGGGCAACAATAGCCGTCACTTTTAGCAGCTCGATTCGAGCGTAAACTCACATCCTTGGTTCGATCGCCGTGAAACGATTAAAAGTTCTAATTTCTGCTTATGCCTGTAGACCGGGCGAAGGTTCGGAACCAGGTGTTGGGTGGAATATCGTCAAGGAGTTGGCCGCAGATCGCGATCTGTGGGTGCTGACGCGAGCGGACAACCAGATGGCGATCGCCTCAGAGTTAGCGCGCAATCCACTGCCGAGGTTAAATTTTATCTACTGCGAACCGATCGGACTCATCCAAAAGTTGAACGGCAATGGCCGACTGGTTCACTTACATTATTACACTTGGCAAATTGCGGCGTATCTGGTCGCCCGCAATTTACATCGAGATCTCCAGTTCGATATCATCCACCATGTGACTTATGTGAGATATTCCACGCCGAGTTTTCTCTCGCTCTTGCCAGTGCCGTTTATCTGGGGGACTGTCGGCGGTGGCGAATCAGCTCCCATGGCTTTTTGGGCGGATTTTAGCTGGCGGGGCAAGGTGTATGAGTCGATTCGCCTCTTAGCGCATCGGCTGGGGGAACTAGATCCATTTACGCGGCAGACGGCGCGGCGGAGTGTGTTAGTTCGAGCCACCACTACCCAGACAGCCGAGCGGTTGCGGCTGATGGGAGCCAAGCAGATCGAGATTTTTTCCGAGTCAGGTTTGTCAGAGACTGAAATCGCCGATCTGGCTCGATTGCCGCTGCGCGATGCCGATCGGATCCGCTTTATTAGTATGGCCAGATTGTTGCATTGGAAAGGGCTGCATCTGAGCCTTCGCGCCTTTGCGCGCGCCAACATCCCCGATAGCGAATATTGGATTGTCGGTGAGGGCAGCGAACGGCAGCGATTACAAGCTTTAGCCCAGAGTTTGGGGATCGCCAGTCGCGTTAAATTCTGGGGTCGGCTGCCGCGTCACGATACCTTAGCCAAACTCGCCGAGTCAGATGTCTTAGTGCATCCCAGTCTCCACGACTCTGGTGGCTGGGTCTGCCTAGAAGCGATGGCTGCCGGTCGTCCGCCGATTTGCTTGGACATGGGCGGGCCGGCCACTCAAGTCACTGAAGCAACTGGCTTGAAGATTGCTGCCAACACGCCAGCTGCAGCGGTAGCGGGTATAGCGGCGGCGATGACTCAATTAGCGGGAAATCCCGAGCTGTTGAAAACAATGAGTCAGTCCGGACGCCAGCGAGTTGCGGAACTGTATAGCTGGAAAATTAAAGGTGAGTTGTTAGGTCAGCTGTATACAAAATTAGACCTGTCAGCGCGGCTCGATTGTCAGGATCGCTAATCTGTCCGCAGATTGCGAAGTCGCTCCTCAAGCTGTTGGTTAGTTCGATCTGACCCGGTTATAAATGTCCATTAACTGTTGATAATTTTGCTTGGCTGTGTACTTAGCCTCATATTCAGCCCGCGCATACCGCCGCATCGCGCCGACTAGTTTGGGATGGTTCAGACACCATTCAACTTTGGCAGCTAAGTCTTGGGGATCGCCAGGATTAAAATACAGCCCGTTTTTGGGCAGATCGATCAGCTCGGCGATCGCGCCGATATTGGAGGCAATCACTGGCGTACCCTTGGCAAAGGCTTCGACAGCCACCCGACCGAAAGTTTCATACCATTTTGAGGGGAACACCAAAAACATCGCCTCTCCCATCAGGGCATGCACCTCGGCGATCGATCGTTTGCCCAGCCACTCGATGTGCGGCATCCGCTTGGTAGCTGCCATCACCTGTTCCGCCAACGGCCCTTCCCCAACAATCTTCAGGGGCAGATTCGTACCCAGCCGCTCCCAGGCAGATATCAGCACATCCAGACCCTTTTCAACGGAAAGCCTGCCAACATACAAAGCATAGCCGCCACTCCCGCTACCCACACCCGGATCGGGATATACGAAATTGGGCTTGACGATCGTTTTATCGGCGGGAAAACCGGCTGCGATAAACTTCTGACGAGCAAACTCACTTAGCGTAATAAATAAATTCACCCGATTCCAGGTGCCAATACTGCGATGAAAGGTCAACATCGCGGCAGTTGTCGCTGTCGCCCCGCGATCGTCTCGATAGCAGGCATGAGCAATGCCGGGATAGGGGACAAACTGCCCCAAACAATCCTCGCAGACGTTACCGTCGCGAAAAAATAGTCCATTTGGGCAAATCAGCCGATAGTTGCGGAGTGTTTGAATGACGGGGACATTTTCGGCTTGAGCGGCATAATAGACCGAGGGCGAAATTAACGGGAAAAAATTCTGGACGTGAACCAGATCGCACCGATTTTGTCTGAGTTTGCGCTGCACCGTCCGATAGGATTGCTGCGACCACACAGTTCTGATTGCTAAGCTGGCCGGATCGATCTTGGCAATCTGCGTGTTATTCTCCTCATAAATATCGACTTTATGTCCCATTGTCCTCAGCAGTCGTTCTTCAGATTCCCGCGACTCATCTTCGCCACCACGGAGTTTATATTTGTTATGAATGCTTAAAATCCGCAATTTGCCGGTCATGTTCGTGCCTTGATGTAATCTGAAGTCGATCGTGATTAGGAATACTTAAAATCCGCAATTTGCCAGTCATATTCGCGCTTTAAGTTTGTTTCGTTCTAAAACGGAATCATAGATGTTTTCTAAAATTTTGGTTTGCTGATGCAGATTAAAGTTGGTGTCTACATGCCGTTTGCCGCGATCGCTAAACCGCTGCCGCAGTTCGGGTTCCCCCCACAACCGCAAGATTGCTGCTGCTAGTCCCGCGATATCGCGCTCTAAGACGAGCAAACCCGTGTCCCCATCGATGACGGCTTGGGGAATCCCCGCATGATGTGAAGCCACCACAGGTACACCCATGGCTTGGGCTTCGAGCACTACCGTTGGCAGTCCTTCGGAATCGCCATTAGCGGCAGTCACGCTCGGCACTACTAGCACTAACGATCGCGCCAGCCAACTTCTGACGACGGCTGGGGTTTGAAATCCCAAAAATTGATAACGATGGAGGAGTTTGGCTGCTAATCGCTCTAATTCGGTTTTGAGTTGGCCATCGCCAATGAGTAAAAGTTCTAGCTCGGGGGCAACTTCGCGAACTCGCGCCATTGCCCGAATCAAGTATTCACATCCTTTCTTTTCGGAAAATCTGCCGACAAACAACACGATCGGTTGAGGTGGTACTTTTGGATCGGATTGAAATAGGTGGGTATCGACGCCCAGACAGTGGGTAATAACTTTCTCGGCGGGAAAACCTTGGGCGATTAATTTTTGGCGGGTAAAATCGGACACGCCAATGAAGAGATCTACTTCTTGTTTTAAGGTTTCGCGTCTGTGGAGATAAATTCGTGTAGTTAGTGAATTTGTGCTGGCATAACGATCGCTCATGGTCGCATCGAGTCCGTGAAAAGTCACCACCATTGGTACTTTTAGGACTCGCTTTAATGGTAATGCCAAAGCTCCACACACGCCAAAATGGGCGTGAATTAACCTCGGATTTAACTGCCGCAATTGAGGATAGAATTGCGGTGCAAATCCAGACAGTTTGAACAGTCCTTCGGCAACTTTACCGAGTAATCCGCCTTGATTGACAACGAGGGTGCGATCGAGTGGCAGATCTAGTCCCGGCACCCGCCGCGCCCCCACGTAATAAGGCGTAAATTTTTGCAACCCCTCTGCTTGCGATCGAATAAAGGTTTCGGAAGCAGGGAGGAGTCTACCATTAAAGATCGCTACATTCGATGACTCAGACATGGTTAGTAATTTCTACCTACCGATCGAGCTGCAGTGGATAATCGACCCAAATCGAAGGCATAAAGATTTAAAAAAATTGCCGCTACTATGCACATCATTAGCCATCCCAATGCCATGATTTCGATGCCTGCGATGTGGAGCCAGAAAGTATTCAGCAGCATGAAGATCGGTAGTTACCAGTTATCGACTTTCATAAAGTTTTTGGGAATGTACCTACCAATTAAGGGGTAGCGATCGCGCCAGGTTAAATAGCCCTGAAGTTCTGGCGGTAGTTGTCGATCGAATTCGACAATTTGTCTAGCCGAAAGGGGCGATCGATCGCAGTAAAACGGATTTTTGGGACGGTAGCTGAAATAGTGAAAGAAGATGGCCGCGCGATCGGTCTGGATCGGTGGCTTGCCCCGATGGTAACAGCGAGAGGTGTCTGTAAAAATTACTGTACCCGCTTTCCCAATGCATGAAATCAGCCAATTGTCCGGCCTATTGTCGTCCGCACGATGAGCGTCCGACCTATTGTTGAGTAACTGTTGCATGTCAGTATGGGTCAACCCTTTATATTTAGGCAGCTCGGCCACCAGCCATTCATTGGTAGCGGCATTAACGCATTGATAGGGGCCGCCAGCCTCATTGACATCGTTGAGGTAGACGGCAACTTTGATCATCCGCCAGTCTTCCTTGTCGCGATGCCAGATGCGCGGGCCAGCATCTCTACCGTCAGCCACACTGTAGTAAAATGACAACCCCCCATAGCCGACGGGTAAGCCCAGATAAGACTCGACAATTTTGAGCAATCGTGATGAGAGTCCCCATCGGAGCACTTCTGGATGTTGCAGCAATTGCTCTGCGGTGGCCATCAATGTATGTTTGCCCGCCTGACTGGGCACGCGCGACAGTCGCGCCAGTTCTTTGCTAATCGGCTCGGCAGCGGCTAGGAGCTGCTGGCTATCGGGGATTGCCAATGCGGCGAGGGAGGTAATATAGATCCCCTCTTGCTCTAATCGATCGACAATGGTCTGTTCGGTAGCATCTAACACGGGCAAAAATGCTTGGTGGCGATCGCGCCACTGTTGATAGCGGGGATAGAGAACCAGTCGCTCGAACCAATCGCTACTATTAATCCGACAAGCCAGATCGGCGGGGAGGCTGAATAGTTTGTTGACTAATCTCCTAGCTAGGCGATAGAGCGGCGCGAGATTATCGAACCGGAGATGACGAAGTTGAGCAAAGGTATTAACGATCATGATGCACTCACGTAGATATTAAATACGGCTACTCGCTGACTGATAAATTGCGAGCAGCCGTTGGTAATTGTTGTCAGCAGTGTACTTGGATTCAAATTCAGCTCGTGCTGTCAGCCGCAGTCGAGCTAGTTGGTGCGGATTTGCTAGCAAACTAGCGATTTTGGCGGCCAGATCCGTAGGGTCGCCCGGACGAAATAGTAAACCACTGCGATCGTTCACCAACTCGGGAATTGCCCCGATGTCGGATGCTACTACAGGGGTACCCTTGGCCAAAGCTTCAATCGCTACCTGGCCGAAAGTTTCGTACCATTCAGAGGGAAACACCAGCAAGGCCGCATTCCCAACGATGTCATAGACTTCCGGCGCGGGTTTGCGCCCCAGCCATTCAATGTGGGGCATTTCCCGGACGGCTTGTGTCACTAGATCGGCCATCGGGCCGTCGCCCAGGATTTTGAGGGGGAGCTGAGAGTCGAGTTGCCGCCAAGCATCGAGCAGGACTCCCAGCCCTTTCTCGATCGACAGCCTGCCCACGTAGACAGCGTAGCCACCGTTCCCGTCGCTAGGAGCGGGGACGGGATGGAGAAAGTTGGGTTTCAAGACGAGTTTGGCCGCCGGTAAGCCACCCTGAATAAATTTATCCATCGCAAACTGGCTGATGACAATGAATTTATCCACCGCTTCAGTCCAGGTGCCCAAGAGGGAGTGCCAGCCGTTGGTGGCAGCGACTAGCGCACTCGTCCCTCGGCTATTGCGATAGCAGCCCCGCACGATGCCCGGTAGCTGTCCGGCAGACCCCAGGCAATCTTCACACACATGGCCATCGCGAAAAAACAGGGCATTGGGGCACAGCAGCCGATAATTATGCAGCGTTTGAACGACAGCGACGCCTTCGTCTTTGGCTGCATAATAAGCCGCCGGGGAAATTAACGGAAAAGTATTGTGAAAGTGGGCGACTTGGGGCTGGTAGAGCTGGATGAGCGATCGCAACTCCTGATAGACCGTACTGTTCCACAAGGTGTTTTTGGCTAGCAGCAAGGGATTGACGGTAGCGATATCGTCGTTATCGAGGGTATAGCGATAGACTTTGTGCCCCCGCTCTTCGAGCAGGGCCGTTTCGGTGTCAAAAATCCGATCTTCGCCGCCTGGTTGTTGGTACCGATTGTGAACGGCTAAAATTTTCATGAGGCGATCGACTCCGACTGGCGTTGAGCATTGCGGGCGACATCTGTATATAACTGGGAAATCTGGTGGCCGCGCACTTCCCAGTTGTAGACTGTCTTAACTCGCTGTTGACCGGCTAGTCCCATGGCCAATTGCAGTTGGGGGTCATTAGCCAACCGCACCATGGCGGCTGCCAATCCCTGCGCGGCTCGATCGGGATCGGTGGCATCGACTTTAAACCCAGTCTCATCAGTCACCTGTACGGCTGGGCCGCCCAAATTCAGACAGAGCACGGGACGGGCGGCCATCATCGCTTCGAGACACACCCACCCCCCGGAGTCGTGCAAGCTCGGGTGGACTAGTGCCGTACAACTGCCTAATTTTTCCAACGCTTCATTGCGGGGCAGTCGATTCCAAAATTTGACACGATCGGCGATCCCCAAGTCGCTGGCAAGCTGTTCGAGCCGGTGGCGATCGGGGCCATCGCCCAACACCCAATACTCAGCCTCAGGGAGATCCGCCAGGGCAAAGGCGCGCAGCCCCAGATGAAAGCCTTTCCAATGCAACAAGCGACCCATGCTAATAAATCTCACCGCAGTATTATTGCTGCTGCATGCCATCAACCGGACGATCTCTTCGTTAGTCAGACTGGATTCGGGAAAGATTTCGACATTGTGCGCGCCCATTTTGCGCATCCGCACCGCCGTATCTTCGGTAGTCGCGCGGGCGATCGCGCTGCGCTGCGCGGCGATCCGGGCAAAGGGATCGCGTTCGCCCACCCAGCGAATCCCGCTGCGGAGAATCTCATAAACTTTATTACTCAAGCTAAAATCTTGCCAAAACGGTGCGGGTGCCGATTCGCCGCCGCCAACTGGCCCCCAAATCAGCGGGATCGGCAGGAATGCTAGAAAACTGGGGGATGAGTGGCGCACGAACGTGACGTGGTGCGCCAGATCGAAGCCGATCTCGGCGTGTAACTGGCGGGCGACGAAAAATGCCTGGATCTGCCAAAAATAGTAATGGATCAAAAAGGCGATCGATCCCCCCTGTCGCCACAGCGACCCAAAAATCGGCAGGGTGAAATATACAAAGTGCAGATTGGGATTGGGATTACGTTCGAGTTCGGCTTCGATCGCCTCTTTGCCGTCATCGGGACGGGTTAAGACCCAAATTTCGTGGTGTTTGGCCATTTCCCAAGCGGTATTCCAGCCGACGCCTGGTTCTGTTCCTCGGCCTGGTTCGCAGGCATAAGCTGATAGTAAAACCTTCATGTGGATCGGAAGTCCTGATACTTTGTTACTTGGCAGGGGTTGATAATACGGACTCACACAGCTCGATGTACTGTTGGGCGGCATTTAAGTAATGAAAATCACCCGCCCGCTGCTGGGCTTGCGATCGATAATACTCCCTTAACTCTGGTCGATCCAGCAGATACAGGATCTCGGCAGCTAAGGCGTCCGGATCGCCCGTCGGCACCATCCGACCAGACTTACCTCCTTCGATCGCATCCTTCATCCCGCCGGGGGCATCGGTGACGACGACCGCCGCCCCCGCCGCCATCGCCTCTTGTAAGGCGATCGGGCAACCTTCCCACGCCGAAGCCAACACAAACACATCGGCTTTGGCCATATAGCGGTAAGGATTGGACTCGTATCCCGGCATGGCAACCGAATCGGCAATCCCCAGTTCTTGGCAGAGCTGTTCTAATTCGCCCCGCAATGGCCCTTCGCCGAGGATCAGCAGTCGGGCGGGTTTGACGGCAATGACGCGGGCAAAGGCACGGAGCAAGCCATCGAGTTGTTTTTGTTTGGCCAATCTAGCCGCCGTGACGATCGTCGGTATTTCGGCGTTGTCGTCGAACCAGGGATGCTCGGTCGGCACTTGCGCCAGTCGTTGCACTCGCTCGGGATCGATCGGATTTAAGATGACCTGCATCGGAATATCTGCGGCGATCTTCAGGGTTTCTACCAAGTCGGTAATCGTATCTTGGGAGACGCCGACCAAGGCATCGCCATAAGGATAGGTGTACCGCATTAGAATTGGCAGGAACCGCAGGTGTAGTTTATCGCGGTGTTCGATACTGGCTTCGAGACTAATAATATTGTGTTCGCCCAAAATTACTTTGGTCTTGCTGCCTGAGAGATATTTGGCCCACACGCCGACGATATTGAAGTACCACGGCATCGGTAAGAGCACATCGGGCTGATGCTCCTTGAGGTAGCGAATCGTGGCTGGTAGGGAGAATGTCGTGCGTTTGACATTCAAAGTGACGATCGGAATATCGGCAT
>NZ_JANPGM010000159.1:0-2257 GCF_031423935.1 Chamaesiphon sp. VAR_69_metabat_338 | reverse complement strand
GCTAAAGATTGCTGTCCGAAAAACTCGCGATCGGTAACTACCACCATCCGAAATGTGGGCAGAATAAAGCCTTCTAATTCCGCTACACCTGAATACTTAATCGCGACGGCTGTATGCTGAATTTGCAACTTGTCGATCGCTGGAAAGTCGCGGGGATTAGGGACGAATTGTGCGGGACAATCGTGTTCTTGCAACAAGGATACCGATCGCGATGGTTGGGCGGAAACTAACCAGCTTGAATAACTCTGTTTGTGATAACCGCGTAAAGTATCCGCGATTTTGGCAAACTGATGGGGAATCGTCGGAATCGATCGACAAGCTAAACTTAGACCCTCGCCACTAATTACTAATTCATCTAACCGCAAGCAATTAAAGCGATCTCGAATTTTAGCAACGCTCGTGCTAAATTGTTGATGCCAAACTGGAGTATCGGCGGGTAAAGTTTCCCACTCCTCTTGCATATATTCCCACCACCGATCGTTATGCGCCTGCGCTCGATCGAATTCATCGATCGCGATCGCACAATTATCTGGTAAATAATCTAGTAAGGAATAACGCGCTGCCGAGTTATCTTCCCCAAAAATCGTCCCAAAATTGACCGGAGTCAGTACCAGACTCGCAATTTTATCGAGCGATCGTTGGGTACTCGGATCGAACTCCCGCAGCTTATCCAACTCATCGCCAAACCACTCCAACCGCACGGGCAATTCTGCCGCGACTGGGAAAATATCGATAATATCTCCCCGCCGACTCCATTGTCCCTCCGTCTCTACCAGCGGCACCCGCTCATAGCCCAAATTAACCAACTGCACGCCCAGCTTTTCGACATCCCCTTCATCGCCGACTCGCAACTTCAAGCATCGCGCCGCAAACTCCGCTGGGGCGGGCAAATGCGGCTGTAACGCCAACGTCGTACACACGATCGCCACCCCAGTCCCCGTGTCCCCCAGTCCCCCAGTCCCCGCTCCCAACTCCCAACTCCCAACTCCCAACTCCCTGCTCCCAACCGACAACACCTCCGTCAACCCCTGCATCTGCCCCCAAATCATCTCAGATTCGAGGCTAGCAGCCCCGTAGGGCGATGATTCTGTCGTGGGATAGAAATGCACCGACTTCCAGCCCATCGCCTCTAATTGCGCCGCCCAGCGACCGCCTTCTTCGACTGTGGCAGTGACGACGACGAGATGTTGCTGCGCTCCTTGCGCCAAAGCCGATGCTACTAAGCCTTTAGGTAAACGCGGCAAGCCAGTCAGATGCAACGTTCCCTGCTGTTGCAGCTTCGATCGTAGTTCCGTTGCTAGTTGCGATCGTTCGAGAGTGCGAATTAGTGCAGAAAAAGCCATCGTTTCAGTCAGCAGTAAAATTATGATGGAGCGTTTGTCCCGATCTGCCAGACATTAAGGGCAAAAAATGCTTCGGGCTATTAAAGCTGTGATTTTCCACGATAGCCGGTTTTACTGGATTTTGAAAGGATATTTAGGGCGAGTGTAGTTGCAGTCAAATACCTGTCGATCGAGTGATGTCAATGCAGCGGCGAGCGGGGAGCGAATCAGATTTCAGAAGGGTACCCACAAGCGATGCGCATAACTCCTGTCTTGTCTTGCTTCCATGGTCGGGGAACAAAGGCGGGAGCAAGCCGCTAACGGAGTGGCTGTGCCTACGGCAGGCTACGCCAACGCCAACGTCGGCAAAGCCGACGGTTGCGATCGAGACAGGGGCACCCCTACAAGTTATCTGTAGGGGTGCCCCTTGTGGGTACCCTGGATCTATAACTAAGCACTAATATATCTAGACTATTGCCAGATGTGAGTTACCCCACTGGCAATCGCCACTGGCTCTAACCAAATCGACCGCTGATATATTCTTGCGTTCTGGTTTCTTTTGGCGAACTGAAGATATTGCGAGTATCGTCATACTCCACCAAGTAGCCAAATCGGCTGCCACCTTCACCTGCTTCAGCATTAAAAAAGGCGGTTTTGTCCGATACTCGTGCCGCCTGTTGCATATTGTGGGTGACGATAATAATCGTAAACCGCTCTTTTAATTCGTGGATTAGATTTTCGATCTGAACGGTGGAAATCGGATCGAGTGCCGAGCATGGCTCGTCCATCAAGATTACTTCTGGTTCGATCGCGATCGTCCGTGCGATGCACAGCCGCTGTTGTTGTCCGCCGGAGAGCGACAGACCGCTTTGTTGGAGCTTATCTTTGACTTCTTCCCATAGTGCGGCTTTGCGGAGCGATTGCTCGACGCGCTC
>NZ_JANPGM010000158.1:0-3874 GCF_031423935.1 Chamaesiphon sp. VAR_69_metabat_338 | reverse complement strand
TAAATACCTTCGATAATTTCTTTTGCTGGTGCTTGAGAGAACTCTACAGTAATCAAGTGAATCTCATGACCCAGTTTAACCAGCTCTGGATACAACTCAGCTCCATGACGAGCAATTCCGCCCACAAGGCGTGGTGGAAATTCCCAAATTAGAACTAAAATTTTCATCGCTAATAGTTGCGCTACTATGTTCTCCCCCAATCGGTTTGACTTAGTAGCAGCGTACTTTACTATGGCAAAGTGAGTCGATTTGTGCCACTTTTGGCATCTAGACCTTTGCTGCTAAGATCGACAACAGATGGGAACCCGAACAGAATTGGGCTATGAGGTTTAGATTGAGATATCGACGCTCGGATTCCTAACATTATATCTGGCGTTCGATCGATCTGGAATTTATTAAGTATTTGCTAGTAAGTAGCACTTAATTAAATCTCCGCCATTACACTTATCGTACCCACCCTACCCCGTTGGCGTTGGCGAAGCCTGCCGTAGGCACAGCCTCTCTGAAAGAGAATTGCCGGTCATCTGACTAGAAATTCTTAAGAAAAATTCGATCGGTATTGGCGATGTTTGTGGATTAATAGTTAAAGTCGATCCCCGAGTAGATTGAGTACAAATCGGCTAGTCTTATCTCGATCCCTGAGCCTATAGAGTTAGAGGATGTTTGAAAAGTATAAATTAAGCCCCCCAGCCCCCTTAAAAAGGGGGAGCAACATTCAAAGTCCCCCTTGAAAAGGGGGATTTAGCGGTGCGCTATGGGCGGGGTTCCCCCGCACATAAAAGCGCAACAAGACAGGGGGATTCAGGTCTAAGCTCGTAACAAATAAAACTTTTCAAACAGCCTCTTAGAATTGCTTCATAGTTCAAGCACCGACACGCGATCGCATAAATTTCGCCAACCGTTCCATCCCTTTTTCGATCGTGGTGAGATCTGTCGCGTAGGAAATGCGAATATGGTCGTCGGCACCAAACGGTAGCCCAGGAATGACAGCAACCTGCTGCTGTTCGAGTAACTGCTGGCAAAACTCCAGCGATGTGAGCTGCGTACTGCCAATATCGATAAAAATATAAAAAGCTCCATCGGGCTTGGCACAACTCAAGCCAGGAATGCCCTGAAGATAGCCTAAGATCGCCTTGCGGCGGGTAGCAAATGCTTGGCGCATGTCTTCCACACAGCCCTGAGAGCCTTCGAGAGCGGCGATCGCGCCGTATTGAGCAAAAGTACAGACATTCGATGTACTGTGGCCTTGGAGGGCACTAGCCGCTTGAATCAGCTGCAAAGGTGCGGCCAAATAACCGATTCGCCAACCAGTCATCGCATAGGCTTTGGCAAACCCGTTACTAATAATCGTCCGATCGAAAATATCCGCACCGAGCGCGCCGATACTGACTTGCTCGACGCCATCATAGATAATTTTCTCGTAAATCTCATCGGATACTACCAAAATATCTCGATCGACAATTACCTGTGCCAAGGCAGCTAACTCAGTCGGAGTATAAACTACTCCCGAAGGATTGGAGGGCGAATTGAGAATAAATAACTTGGTTTTGGGTGTAATCGCCGCATTTAAAGCGGCGGGGGTAATTTTATAGTCGGTACTACGATCGGTATTGACAATAATGGGGATACCACCGACTAACTTGACCATTTCGGGATAGCTCAACCAAAACGGCGCGGGAATAATTACCTCATCGCCAGGATTAATTAGAGCCACCATGAGATTGTAGAGCGAGTGCTTGCCCCCATTCGTCACGAGAATATTTGCTGGGGCATAGTTTAAATTATTGTCTCGTTGGAGCTTATTGGCGATCGCCGCACGCAATTCGGGTTCGCCAGCGACGGCACCGTACTTGGTTTTTCCGCGATCCAAGGCTTGTTTGACGGCATCCTTAATATGTACTGGCGTATCGAAATCCGGCTCGCCCGTACTAAAACTACAAACATCCTTGCCATCCTGCTGCATCTTCTTCGCCATTGCCGCAATGGCGAGGGTGACAGATGGTTCGATGCCGGTAATGCGCTGTGCCAATTCCATAACTTTTTTTGAATGATCCGCAGCCATCCCGCTCAATGTGGTTACACTGTGTGTGCGTGAGTTGTCTTTGCGTCTGAATAAAGTTCCTCAAGCGTAGCAATTATAAACCCATTTGAGAATCGGGAAATATGTAATTATTATGAGGACTTGACTGGTATTTTGCCAGCTCTCGATCTCCTCTGGGTTGAAATCACCAATGTTTACCGCCGCCATCGTCACCATCGCCAGTGCTAATTTCGATCGAACGATCGATTTTTACACCCAATTTTTAGAGATTGCCCCCCAAGGATGCATCCCGAATGTCTATGCCGAGTTTCGCTTGCCCGGTTTGAGATTAGCAATTTTTTGTCCCCATCCTAACAATCGCGCCGAATTTAGTCATCCTCATCAGAGCGGGATGAGTATCTGTCTAGAAGTAGACAGTGTGGAAGATGCGATCGCCAAATTAACCCAACTCGGCTATTCTCCATCAGGATCGATAACCGTCGCCTCCCACGGTCGCGAAATTTACGCCTATGACCCCGATGGCAATCGCTTAATCCTACATCAGGGAGCTTAAATTTATAGTGCGATCGCATAAGGCTCTTGAAGCCGATTCCTAGAGAAATCCCCGACTTCTTGAAGAAGTCGGGGATTTTTGTGAGCGGGAAAGGCTTGTAACAACAGTCGTCGCCACTGGATAATATCGAGAGCCTAATTGCCCATTGGTAAACCGTGGACGAGATTATTGAGCAGCGATTCGATTTGTTGCATCGCTTGTTGGCTCTCAGGTTGGTGTTCGGCGGCATCAGCCAAGCTGCCCAATTGCCGTTTGAGAGCATCGATCCGATCTTGGAGTGGTTGCATCATCTCCTGATAGAGATCGATTTTGGCGACTAACTCGATCGATTGTTGCTGGGTCGATCGGTGCTGGCGTTCGAGTTCCTGCACCTGTTTGGATTCTTGGAGATACGCTTCGACTTGCTGCTCGATTTTAGCTTTGGTTTGGTCGATCGTCTGGCGGAGGTTGTGGATATCGGTTTCTACTTGCGTCAGTTCGGACTGTTGTTGCTGGCGTTGGGTATCGAGTAAGCGTAAAATCGCTTCCCATTCCATTTGCGATCGATCGGCAGCTTCGGGAACGTGACCTTGGCGTTGGCGGAGGACGCGAGTGTGAATTTGCAGATAAGTCTGACGTTCGCGCATGGTTTGGCGTTGGCCGTCGAGAGTATGGTCGAGCATATTGTAGCCATCGCGCTCGTCGGCCAGATCGGCTTCGAGCTTGAGCTTGTCGAATTCATTAGCGACCAGCATCGCTTGTTGCAACTCGTCAATCGCGGCTTGTTTCTCTTGAAGTTCTTCTTCTTCAAGATGGACGAAATGCACCGATCGATCGACTTCGGTTTGCAGATTGGCGACAATCGTTTCCAATTGGCCGATCTCCATCGCTTCTAACTGTTCGAGATCGATTTGGACATCGCCGATATCGGCCTGACCACCTTTAGACATTAAATAGATCTTTTGATAGTTGTCCTGCTCGATATTGAGACGAGTGGTGAGACGTTGGATGTACTCTTGTTGCATACTCAAGGTATGCTGTTGGACTTCCCAGGCAGTTTGGGTTTCTTCGAGGGAAGTTTGTAAGGTTTGGAGTTGCTGCTTGGCGCGATCGATTTCCTGTTGCTGGCGATCGAGTTCGGCTTGAGTTTCGATCGCGCGTTGCTGCTGGTGTTGGAGCTGCTGCCAATGTCCGGTCAGCAATTCTTGCTGGCCTTCGATTTCGGCAACCGTACCTTCGAGGCGTTGAGAATCTAGCGCGCGCGAACTCCCACCCAATTGATAGAGTGCCGCGCGAATTTC
>NZ_JANPGM010000157.1:0-5906 GCF_031423935.1 Chamaesiphon sp. VAR_69_metabat_338 | reverse complement strand
TGTTGGTTGGTAATAATCGCCCCCGACGGGACGTATTTACCAGGTGGAATTGTGACATCCTGAACCAGCGCGTGCATCATCACGACACAGCCGTGACCGACTTTGGCATTAAAGACTGTCGATCGAAAGCCGATAAAGCAGTCATTGCCGACATAGGCGGGGCCATGAATCAAGGCCATGTGCGTGATCGAGGTATTCTTGCCGATCCAGACGGAATACTCAGTATTGTCATCACCGATGACGCGACCTTGTTCCAAACCGTGAATGACGACACCATCTTGGATATTCGTATTCGCGCCAATCCCAAACGGATTGCCCTCATCCGCCCGAATTGAGATGCCAGGTGCGATCATTACATTGGCACCGATGCGCACGTCCCCAATGATATTGGAAAAAGCGTGGACGTAAGCACTAGAGTGGATCTCGGGTTCGACGAGCGTCTTCGACCACGGGGTTGGTGGGGAAGCCGTAATATTATCCGTAGGTAAGGTCTGAGCTACTGTCATTAGTCTAAATTTTCCTGGATAGATAAGTTACATAAAGGAGCGTCCAGTATGCCGCTCAGAGTCGAGACAAGTCGCTAGTGCGAGCCGGTTCGCTCTTGCTGCTACACCACAAATTTTGAGGTTTAACTAGGGTGCTGCCGACAGTAGAGTTGTCATTTCGACGCAGTAAGCGTGCGCTGGAAACCCTATGGATATAATTTAGGGAGTTAGATATTGTGAGTTAGATATTTTTATTGTTAGTTGAGGATCGCTCGAAAGCTCACCGACACCAGCACCGTTGCTTTAGCCGCGATCGCCAAAAGCTGAACCCGATCGGCTATAACTCGCACACACGATACGATCGATAGTACAGTTTCGGCGATCGCTTTGGCAATATAATACAAAATTATTATTTTTGATTTCGCCTATAAGCAGAGCTGATATCATTATTTACCGATCGCGAGGTTGCTGGCAAGCCACTAGTATCGATATATTAAGAAAATGAGAATCGAGCTAACCACCCGCCATCTAGGTCGATTGTCCGATCTTCGGCGCGATCGGTTGGTTCTGGTAGATAATGAGTGATAGCTTAAAATATTCTAAAGTTTCTCCGCACAATTTTGCACTGCTGAGATCGATGATTCTCAGAAATAAATTTGTGCGGCTAATTAAGATTAAAAATTTTCAACATTTATAGATACAGGTTGCTGGGCGTAATTTATGGAACAAATGCTGCTGGACACAGGTTGGTGGATACCATGCTATGGCGTGATAGGGGCGATTCTGACCATTCCTTGGATGACGAGATTGGTGCGCCAGACTGGCCCTCGACCAGCAGCCTATCTAAATATTCTGATGACGACGATCTCCTTAATCCACGGCACGGCGTTGTTTCGGCTGGTTTGGAATCACGAACCGCACCGGATCGTCTTCAACTGGTTGACAGTGGCGGGGCTGGATCTCGATCTGACGTTCGAGCTGTCTGCCGTGAGTGTGGGCGCAATGGAGTCGGTGACAATTTTGAGCCTATTGGCGCAAGTGTTTGCCCTGGGCTATATGGAAAAAGACTGGGCACTAGCGCGGTTTTTTGCGTTGGTGGGCTTTTTTGAAGGTGCAATGAGTGCGGTGGCGATTAGCGATTCGCTCTTGGTTAGCTATGGCTTGCTGGAATTATTAACGCTGTCTACGTATTTACTGGTGGGTTTTTGGTACGCACAACCTTTGGTAGTCAAGGCGGCTCGCGATGCATTTTTGACCAAACGCGCGGGCGATATTTTGCTGTTTGCCGGTGTGATTGCCCTTTCGAGTATCGCTGGTAGTTTGGATTTTAGAGACTTGTATGAGTGGTGCGAAGATCCCAACATTTCACCATTGACAGCAACCTTAATCGGGCTGGCATTGATTGCCGGACCGATCGGCAAATGCGCTCAGTTCCCATTACACCTGTGGTTGGATGAAGCGATGGAAGGGCCAAATCCGGCATCGATTCTACGCAACTCGGTAGTGGTGACGGGTGGGGCGTATATCTTGATTAAAGTCCACCCGATTTTATATCTATCGCCAGTCGTCACCACCACCTTGATGGTAATTGGCGCGGTGACGGCCATCGGTGCGACATTAGTTTCGATCGCCCAAATCGATATCAAGCGGACGATTTCTTATACGACTAGTGCTTACTTAGGATTGGTCTTTATTGCCGTGGGCGCGAAGTGGATCAGTTTTGCCTTTTTCCTCCTCTTTGCTCATGCGGTCGCTAAAGCCTTAATTTTTATGAGCGTCGGTTGTGTCATTTTGACAACCAACAATCAGGACATCAACGAGTTTGGCGGTTTGGCCAAAAGTATGCCCGCAACGACGACAGCTTTTATCGTCGGTGCCCTCGCGATGACTGGAGTGTTTCCCTTAGGTGGTTTTTGGGCATTTCAAGAGGGACTTGAAGCCTTGCGAATCGATTACCCCTGGGCGATCTGGACGATTCTGATCGTCAATGGATTGACAGCTTTTAACCTAGCGCGCGTGTTCGGCTTAGTATTCTTGGGTAAAACCCAGCCCAAAACCAGACGATCGCCAGAAGTAGCTTGGCCATTAGCTTTGCCGATGGTATTTTTGACAGTGCTGACAGTGTTGACGCCAGCGGTGATGTCTCAATTGGCACTGTTACCAGATTTGGATGATATTAGTCTGTTTCAATACACGTCGATTAGTCTATCGAGCATATTGGGATATGTCGTCGGGGGACTACTGTACTTTAGAACCGATCGCACTCAAGTAAAACTGTCTTTACCGTGGTTGCAAGAGTTGCTGACTAATGATTTTTATGTCGAAAAGTTTTATGACAATACAGTTGTGTGGTTGGTGTATCAACTATCGCAAGTTACCGCTTGGATCGATCGCTATATCGTCGATGGCTTAGTCAACTTAGTCGGATTTGCCACGATCTTTGGTAGTGAAAGCTTGAAATATGGTGCCTCCGGCCAAGTCCAAAGTTACGTGCTCACAATTACGATCGGCGTAGGCTTAATGGGCTTGACGATCGCTTGGTTATTTTTGTCTCTTTAGAATCAGTTGGGAGTTGCTGTACCACCGTATCGGAGTTGGGAGTTGGCACTTCCAAACCTAAAGCCTAAAACCTAAAGCCTAATCTCTATCCCCTATCCTCTAATTTCATGTTGAGCATTTTATTAATCGTTCCCATTCTGGGAGCACTGGCAATAGCTTGCTGGCCGAGCCAGACGAAATCGATCGCGTCATCGATCGCGCTAGCTGTGATTGGTTGGACAGTGTGGCTGTTGACACAGTTCGACTTGAGCAACCCTGGGATGCAATTTGTTGAAAATATCAACTGGATCGATACTTTAGGGCTGTCCTATCGCTTGGGTGTGGATGGTTTGTCGCTGCCATTAGTCGCTCTCAATAGTCTGTTGACTTGGGTGGCAATTTATAGCAGCGATGAGAAAATCGAGCGACCGCGCCTGTATTACACGCTGATTTTGATTCTTAATGCGGCGGTGAGTGGCGTATTTTTGGCTCAAGATTTGTTGCTATTTTTCATCGCTTACGAGTTGGAATTGATTCCGTTGTATTTGTTGATTGCGATTTGGGGCGGTCAAAAACGGGCTTATGCAGCGACAAAATTTTTGATTTATACAGCTTTTTCTGGAGCGTTGATTTTAGCTGCGTTTCTAGGTTTGGCATGGTTTGGTGGTAGCAATAGCTTTATTTACAATCCTGCGCTGGCAAATGCATTGCCCGTGAGCCAACAGTTATTACTACTAGGCGCGTTAT
Source organism: Chamaesiphon sp. VAR_69_metabat_338 (assembly GCF_031423935.1). Classification (NCBI taxonomy): domain Bacteria; kingdom Bacillati; phylum Cyanobacteriota; class Cyanophyceae; order Gomontiellales; family Chamaesiphonaceae; genus Chamaesiphon; species Chamaesiphon sp. VAR_69_metabat_338. Next base: position 2,136 of record NZ_JANPGM010000157.1, on the reverse strand, counting down.
TACTAGGTTTTGGGATCAAAATGCCGCTGTTCCCGTTTCATACTTGGTTGCCAGACGCTCACGTTGAGGCGTCTACGCCGATTTCGGTATTGTTGGCGGGAGTGTTACTCAAACTCGCTACCTACGGGATCTTGCGGTTTTGTGTGGGCTTATTCCCCGACGCGTGGCAGATTGCCGCACCGTGGCTCTCGATCTGGGCGATCGTCAGTGTCTTGTACGGCGCGTTGATGGCGATCGCGCAAACGGATATGAAGAAGATGGTGGCATACAGTTCCGTCAGCCACATGGGTTATATCTTACTGGCAGCGGCGGCAAATACCCCGTTGAGTTTTTCGGCAGCGATGATTCAGATGGTCAGTCACGGGTTGATTTCCGCGACACTATTTCTGTTGGTCGGCGTAGTGTATCAGAAGACGAAAACTAGAGATATCAACGTTTTGGAAGGTTTACTCAATCCCGAACGGGGGATGCCCGTTATTGGCAGTTTGATGGTGGTGGGAGTGATGGCGAGTGCGGGTATTCCTGGCATGGTGGGATTTGTGGCGGAGTTTTTGATTTTCCGCAGTAGTTTTCCGATTTTTCCGATTCAGACCCTACTATGTATGGTGGGGACGGGTTTGACAGCGGTTTATTATCTATTATTAATCAACAAAGCTTTCTTTGGAAGACTGTCGGCACCAGTCCAAAATCTCGAAGCTGTAACCTGGCGCGAACGCTATCCAGCAATGATTTTGACTGCAGCGATCGTGATCTTTGGGTTTCAACCCGGCTGGATTACCCGTTGGAGCGAACCGACGATCGCCGCAACATTGCATCAGCCGCCAGCAGTTGTGGCAAATGTTGTTGCCAAGTAAGTCCTATTTGGTCGGCAGTGCCCACCCTACTGTCTCTATTCACTATCCACTGTCTTGATTCGCTTAACCGTCGGGTTCCCCGACGAGCGCGAATCGCTATCCACTATTCACTTTCCACTTTCCACTTTCCACTTTTAACTATGACTGCTACTAATACTTGTCATCGGTTTGCTACTTATATCGATCGCTTTTATCAAGGCCAAAGTTTGTTGCCAGATAATCCCGATAATGTCAAAGAGGTGGTCGGGATTCTCGATAGTTATGGGTATGTCCTCGATGCTTATCAGAAGAATCTGCAATATATTGCCGATCGCGAATTTTTGACGCTCTTTCCCTTTTTTAAATATTTTGATGGCAAAGTCTCAGTCGATCGCTTACTCAAGCATTGGTGGCACGATCGGATTAACTTTGAATATGCCGAATATTGCATGAAAGTGATGCTGTGGCATGGTGGCGGTAGGTTAGAAGAATATATCGAATCGCCAGAATTTAGCGACTCGATCGAGCTAGCCATTCAAGCCAAAATTAAAGGCAGTCCGATAATGAAACTCTTGCATCGAGTGTTTCCAGAGTTCTTGCCAGAGCAGGTGCGGCAATCGGTTTATTACAATGCCCTCGGTCAATTTTGGGAGGTAATGTCAGAGATTTTCTTGACATTAGGTAAAGCCTATGAAGCCGGAAAAGTCACGACAATTCCAGATGTAGTGGATTGGGTTAAAGCGGGACTAGTCGCGGCGGCAGGCAATCCGATTAATTATGCTGTCGAAATCGACGGGCGCAGCTATGATATCTTACCGCCATCGGCAAAGCTAACTTTTCTAATGGATGTAGCAGTGCCCTATGTCGAAGCAATTTTCTTTCGCGGCACGCCATTTTTGGGGGTAGTTTCTTACAACGCGCAAGCTCATCAAATCCCGATCGAACAAGATAGTTTTACTTACGGTGCGCTGTATGCCGATCCGCTGCCGATCGGGGGAGCGGGGATTCCGCCAACTTTATTGATGCAAGATATGCGGCATTATTTGCCCCCGTATTTGCACGAAATGTATCAGCACACAAAGCGCAAAGAAGACGATCTGCTAGTAAAAATTTGCCAAAGTTTTCAGAAGTCAATGTATTGCGTCACTAGTGCCACAATTTTGGGTTTGGCTCCCCATCCCCTCGATAGTACAGACCCCCAACAACAAGCCACAAATATGGCTTATTTTGAGGGCTGGATGGATCGACTCCTCACATCTCAATTACCAAATATTCAAGGTTGAGATAGTTTAACAAAGAGGAT
>NZ_JANPGM010000156.1:0-3206 GCF_031423935.1 Chamaesiphon sp. VAR_69_metabat_338 | reverse complement strand
TGTTCCTGCGTATTTAGTAGGATCGCTAACTGTCGATTATTTCCAGCTCTACCATCCAGATAAACTTCCAGGCTTTATGAGAACAGGGACTATTATTTCTCAGCAAGTTGAAGCACGAAATGGAAATATTGCACCATTATTACTACTGCGAACATTGGCAGCGATCGCTTCCGTGACTGGTGCCTCTTTAATGTCAGCAATATCCAAAGGTTTTTCAGATTTTCAGATATTTTAAAAAGCCCGATCGCCACTATATCGATCGATAACTAATACTCACTATTAAATAATCATCTAGCGATCTGCCACTTTTCTAGCTATGGTTCAAAATGCTGCGACTGCCACTATCCCCGAATCTTACTTAATCCCCGCACTGGGGATTGAAATCGACAGATCGGATCTGATCGAAATCCAATCCCACGCTCAACTATTCTCGATCGATCCAGGCACCACCTTCTGGCAATCTGGCAGCGAAAATCCTGGTATCTACATCGTCCTCACTGGCAAAATCCGCCTGTTCGATCGCAAAGACGATCGATTAGCCGCCCTCATTATCGGTCAGAGCTTCGGTGAAAGCAGCCTCTTTCCCGATGCCGATTTTCAGACCTATATTGCCAAATCCCCGCTCGTAGTGAGTGGTAGCGGCATTCAGGTTGGTTTCATTCCCAGAGCGGCGATCTTGTCTCTGTGGGCAAAATACCCAGAGATCCAGACATATCTGAGTCAAACCGCCCAACAATTCGATCGAGTCGTGCGCGGTGAAATTGCCCCACTCCCCCTCATTCAATCTGCGCCAGATTTTATCGATCGCCAGTCAGTGACTAGTTTTCAACTTCCCGCTTTACCCGCGATCGAGACTGCCTTACAACCAACTCCAACTCCCAAACAGACAGAGCGGAAAGGGCAGCAAAAACTCAGTGCGGCTTATTTTCCTACCCCCAGGCAAAAAATCGGGCATTGGTGGCAGCATGTCACCCACAACTATCCCTTCTACGCTCAACAAGGGGCATCAGATTGTGGTGCGGCTTGCATCGTGATGGTGGGCAGGTATTGGGGCAAAGAGCTGAATATCAATCGGCTGCGAGAACTCGCCTACGTCAGTCGCGATGGCGCGTCGCTCAAAGGTTTGGTTAATGCCGTCGAAAAGATCGGCTTTAATTGTCGCCCCGTTAAAGCTAGCCTCGCGCGACTGGCAAATCAAAAGCTCCCGGCGATCGCGCATTGGCAGGGCAACCACTATATCGTGGTGTTTGAGATTACCACTGAGCATGTCATTGTCTGCGATCCGGCGATCGGTCAGCGAAAATTAACACATGCCGAATTTAAGCAGGGATGGACGGATTTTTGCTTGTTATTAGAGCCGACTTTGGCACTAGCAAAAAAGGTCGAGGGCAAATCTACCGATCTCTTCCAGTTATTTCAACTGATTGCCCCGCATAAAGTGGTCATTGGCGAAATTTTTATTGCCTCGATCGTTTTGCAATTATTCGGACTGATTTCGCCGATCTTCACGCAGTTAATTCTCGATCGCGCGGTCATTCACAAATCGGCTAGCAGTCTCGCCACCTTTGGAGTTGGGCTAGTCATTTTTGGCTTTTTCAAGATTGCCATGTCGTCCCTGCGGCAATATCTGATGGCGATTACTGCCAATCGGATCGATGCGGCGTTGGTGATTGGCTTTATTCGGCACACATTCAGTCTGCCCTTGAGTTATTTTGATGCCCGTCATGTTGGGGATATCATCTCGCGGATTCAGGAAAATCATAAGATTCGGAGTTTTATTACCGGCCAATCTTTAGGAGTATTACTAGATCTAATGTCGGTGTTCGTCTATGCCACGCTGATGTTTGTCTATAGCTGGAAATTAGCTCTGGTAACGCTGATATCGATTCCGCCCTTTCTAATTCTCAATCTGGCTTCGACACCATTTCTCAAGAAAATGTCGCGGGAGATGTTTATTGCTTCAAATCACGAGAATAGCTACCTGATTGAAGCTCTCAATGGCGTCCGCACGGTCAAATCAATGTCAGTTGAAAAATCCGTCCGCTGGCAGTGGGAAGAACGCTTGAATAAAGAAATCAAGCAATCTTTTCGCAGCCAAATGGTGGGATTAAAACTCGGCGCAGTTAGTTCGGCGATCGATACGATTAGCAGTACCGCATTAACCTGGGTCGGTGCAGCTCTAGTAATTTCGGGCGAATTTACGATCGGGCAACTATTTGCATTTAATATGCTCTCTGGGAATGTGATTAGTCCCTTTCAGCGGTTAGTGGGATTGTGGGGGAGTATTCAAGAAATTGGGATTGCGATCGAACGGTTGTGCGATGTGATTGAAGCCAAACCAGAAGAAGATGGGGATATTAATTACCAAGACTTGGGCAGATTTCAAGGTCATGTCAAATTTGAAAATGTGACATTTCGGTATAGTAAAGATGCCGAGCTGAATATATTAGAAAATATTAACTTTGAGATCGCCCCCGGCCAAACGATCGCTGTCGTCGGGCGTAGCGGCTCGGGGAAAACTACCTTGGCAAAATTGATTTTGGGTTTATACTTACCCACGAGCGGCACCATTAAAATTGATGGCAAAGATCTGACCACAATTTCGCTGCATTCCTGGCGATCGCAAGTTGGCGTTGTCGATCAAGATACATTCCTGTTTAGCGGTACCATCAAGAGTAATATTACCCTCGCCCAACCAGGCGTAGCTCAAGAACAGATCGAACGCGCCGCCGTCCTCGCTGGTGCGGATGAATTTATTAATAAGATGCCGATGCGCTACGAAACCGAAATCGGCGAAGGCGGCGGGATGCTCTCTGGCGGACAACGGCAACGGCTGGCGATTGCGCGTGCCCTGCTGGGCGACCCGCGCTTGCTGGTATTTGATGAGGCTACTAGTAGTTTAGATGCAGAATCAGAGCGGATTATTCAAGACAATTTGGAGCAAATTAGGCGCGATCGCAGCACGCTAATTATCGCCCATCGCCTCTCGACAGTCCAAAACGCCGACCTAATTTTGGTGCTGGATAAAGGCATCCTCATCGAGCAAGGCACGCATGTGGAACTAATGGCTAAACGCGGACACTATCACTATCTCAATCGGCAACAATTAGCGACGATTCAGGAATAAAAATCGAACTCGTGCAAATTTTGCACGCACCGCGAACCGCACGCGCAAAATATAACTGTTTCTATTTATCTTGCAGTCG
>NZ_JANPGM010000155.1:0-3052 GCF_031423935.1 Chamaesiphon sp. VAR_69_metabat_338 | reverse complement strand
GCCGATTCAGTCAAAATTCTCAGCTTTGCGACTGCTGTTTTGGGGCTTTTGTCTGAGCTTAGCACTCAATCCGATCTCGATCTTGATGCTCAGCAGATTGCTCGGTTCGGGAATGTCAATTGACGAGCTAGAAATGTTTTTCAACGATCGCGACTAGATATTTCGTCCAGTACTCAGTCATTTGAATCGTTTCAGCCTCTACCATCACTCGAATTAAGGGTTCGGTACCGGAGGCGCGTACGAGTACCCGTCCGGTGTTGCCCATCTCGGCTTCGGCTTCGGCAATGCCGTCCTGTAATGGTTGGCATTTTGCCCAATTGAGACGGGCTTCGCGATCGTCTACGCGGATATTGTGGAGGATTTGGGGATAGGTTTGAAAGCTGCTATCGACTAGCTCGGCGAGGGATTTACCCGACTGCTGGACGATCGCGGCGAGATGTAAGGCAGTAAGTGTGCCGTCACCACTAACACTATGTTGGGGTGAGAGAATATGCCCCGACTGTTCGCCACCGAGCATGGCACCGCTACTCACCATCTCCGCTTGGACGTACTGGTCGCCTACTGCCGTGCGGACTACCTTACCGCCTAATGCTTGCCAAGCCCGCTCGAAGCCCAGATTTGCCATCACTGTGGTGATAATTTCATCATTCGGGAGCAGCCCTTGTTTACGCAGGTATTGCCCCCAGAAATAGAGGATGTAATCACCATCCACCTTGCGTCCGAGATTGTCTACAGCTAAAACGCGATCGGCATCACCATCGAAAGCAAAGCCGATATCTGCCTGATGTAAGATCACCGCCGCTTGCAAAGCACCCAAATGCGTCGAGCCACAATTGACATTAATCCGATCGCCATCAGCCTCATCATTAAGACAAATCAACTCCGCACCCAAGCGGGTAAAAATCTCTGGAGCTACCTTCACTGCCGCTCCAGCAGCCAAATCGAGGACGATCTTCATCCCAGACAAACTAGCATCGGGCGCGAGCGAATCCTGCATCGCGGCTAGATACTGAACGATGAGTTCGGGCGTAAAATACAGATGACCCCAGTTTTTTGGCTCGATGTTTGCTCCCGATCGTCCTCTGACACCAGCTTCGATCGCCGCCTGCAAGTCCTTAGCCAGCTTAGTACCATCCGACCCAAAAAACTTAATCCCGTTATCTTCTGGCGGATTGTGGCTGGCCGAAATCATCACGCCGCCGATCGCATCGCTAGTGGCTGTCAGATGAGCGACTCCAGGCGTGGGGCACAATCCCAAATTCCAAACTTCAATTCCGGCTGATGTCAGTCCAGCGGATAAGGCACTGGCTAACATATCGCTAGAATTGCGCGAATCTTGCCCGATGACGATCGGCCCGACATCGCGATCGGCATCACTCGCCGCCTGCCGTAACACCATTCCCGCCCAGTAGCCGACTTGCAGTGCCAAGTTAGCAGTGAGCACATCGCCGACTCTGCCGCGAATGCCATCGGTACCAAACAAGGGTGAATTGGGGAGATTTAGATACTGAATCGGGGTAGATGTAGTCATATATACACTAACGGGAGGTGAGTACTAGCTTGGTAAATCGTATTACTCCAGGTGGCATTGCGCAAGAGCGGTCTGGGTTGAACTCGATCTTTTCCCTGTGGGTGAATGGAGTGGCAGCGATCGATGCTATCGATCGGGCTGCAAACCATCGCACCAGTATACAAGAGTACTCAGTAAGATAGCGTTTTTATTTGTTTATTTAATAAGAGGTTTAACTACACTATTTTAAATAAGGTCGATCGTTTCTATTCAATCGACCTTATTTGTACCGACAGCTAGTTTAATGTTGCCTTGATTTCACTGACAGCACGTTTGATATCGAGCATTAATAGTCCTTGTTTTGCAGATTGATTGGCTAAAACGAGAAAGACTGCATCATCGCCGCACCCCATTAAGATGCCATAACCGTCGGCACCTTCAACCATGATTTTTTCAACACTACCACGCGATAATTCTTTACCGATCCGCTCGCCGAGGGAGAGCATCGCAGCAGACATCGCTGAAGTGCGTTCTTCATCCATGGCATTAGGCAGACTAGATGCCAATGGTAAACCGTCATGGGATACCAAGGCTGCGCCTTGAACATCAGAAGTACCCGACACAAAATTCTCTATAATTCCACCGATTTTGCTTGCGCTCATGATTATGTTTCCTCTGGATAATTAATTGACTTGCTTGAAAGTTTAGTACTAGTGAGTTCGACTGTTAGTCAACAGTGGTAAATTCAAATACATCGTTTGCACCACCACGTAAAATTGATTCCGTGTGAATGCCGCGTAGTTTTTTACCAGTAATTTCACTCAATGCTCCCCAAATTGCACCCATCGTAAAAGTACATTTACGATCGGAGCCTTGAGGCTCACCTGCGGAACAAACTGTTTCCGAACAATAAACTTTGATAATATCGCCTTCTTTGACGATTTTATCGACAGCAGTTAAGTGAGTACCATTAGCACCAACTGCTGCATTTAACTTAGCTCCAATGACAGTTAGCTCGTGAGTAGAACCGGACAAGCCTAGCTCTTTAGCTAAGTTTTTACCGCGCTCGCGACCAGCAGCAATTAAGGCGATCGCCGTTGCTTTTTCACCGAGAGCTTCTTCCATCCCAGTGATGACTGATTTGAAACAAACAATGCTGCTGAATTGACCTAGATTTGGACGAGAGGTAAGTGCATTTGACATATTAATACTCCTGTGTGAACTGATGGGCAAAGAGATCGTTAACTGTATTTATCGATCTTCATCATCCCAAATTCATTGTTCCCATTTTAGGCTTGTATCTAACAAGTCAATCGAATTTTTAATTAATTCCCAAAAGACATTTTTTGCTTTCAGTTTTCAGATCTAAACAGGCTCCGATCGAGATCGATCGGAGCAAAAAATTCTCTAATTATTTAATTGGTTAGTAAGCTCAATACCAGGGGAGAAAAGCGATTTAAGGTTTAGAGGATTTACCAGGCGTTAAAAATATTTTATAAGTTTAAGTTCAAGATATGGCTTTTTACTTTAAATAAAACTTGC
>NZ_JANPGM010000154.1:0-1854 GCF_031423935.1 Chamaesiphon sp. VAR_69_metabat_338 | reverse complement strand
CTCTAGCCTCATTAGACTCGATCGAGATCGTCGCTAAAATTTGATTAAAAACATCTACCGAACTATGGATCTGGCAACTAAATACATGTATTTGTATGGAGCGGGGGGACACTCAAAAGTCATCACAGACATCCTCAATAGCCTCGATATCGAAGTAATTGGCATGTTTGATGACAATCCCCCCAATGCCAAATTCAAGGGCATCGAAATTCGCGATGGCATTCGGCTGTTGGGGTTGGGATTTCCCCAGTTAGACGCACCATTGATTATCAGTGTCGGTAATAATTTGCGACGGGCGGAACTAGCCAAATCGATTCCCGCCACCTACGGTACGGCGATTCATGGCACCGCAATTATTTCCGCCAAAGCAACTGTGGGCGTGGGAACGGTGATTTTGCATGGTGCGATCGTCCAAGCTGGTACGAGCGTTGGCGAACACGTCCTCGTCAATACTGCTGCTAGTATCGACCACGATAATACGATCGGCAACTACGCGCATATTTCGCCCCATGCCACATTGTGCGGTCACGTCCAAGTTGGCGAGGGTACCCATATTGGAGCTGGCGCGGTCGTAATTCCCAGCATTCGGATCGGTCGCTGGTGTACGGTGGGTGCGGGCGCGGTGGTGATTCGCGATATCCCCGATTTTGCGACGGCAGTGGGCAATCCCGCTCGGGTAATCAAAGTTCGCGAGGAACCCGATTTTAGTGCGCTCGACTCACTACTCGATCTCCCTTCACTAGCGGATCGTTAAATTAATTGATAGTTGATAATCGATAACTTTGATGTGCGCTGAAGGGAACTTCCATCTCTAGTGCGACCTGAGAGATCGCGACCTCTTGGCAGAGAATAGGGAATTGAGATCGCAACCGATCTGGTTCGATCTATTTCAAATAGTCGAGGCTGTGAACCGATTAGTCTCGATCGCTGTGTAATTTATGCCACAACTAAGTGCTTATAACTAGTTATCGTTGGCTGGCTCGCCCCAAACGATCGTTGATTTAGCGGATATCGATCGATAATCCAGCGGATATGATGGGACAAGCAAGATTAACTGCTCTCTGTTAGCGACTCGGCCATCGCCCACGATTTCGATGTTGGAAAAATTGTATGAATTTTCCGGATTGACGAGGTAATTGCTTGGATCTTGTATGAGTGAGATCTGTACAGAAGCTGAAATTATTACATAACTAATATAACCATCCACCATGCAGTATTCGAGTTCTACCTGGCAATCCGCACCCCCAACCGATCGAGCATCTTCACCAAAATTATACGATCTGGCCATTATTGGGGCGGGGATTTCGTCAGCATACACCTTGCTGCATTATCTGGAGCGATTGGAGTCGCAGTTTATAGCGGGTCGGACTCAACCTGTCAAAATTGTCGTTACCGAAAAGTCTAGTGAATTCTGGACGGGAATTCCTTATGGCGATCGATCGGGTCGGACAGCTTTATTAATTTCACCACTCAAAGAGTTTATTCCCCAACAACCAGAGCGCGCCCATTTTATCGATTGGTTGAATGCCAATCGCGATCGGTTATTCGATCGGCAATACCAGCAACAAGGCCAATTAGCGAGTAAATGGTTGGACGATAATGCTGCCGATCTGGCACGCGGCGATTGGGACGACTTATTTATTCCCCGCTATACATTTGGATTGTATCTGGGAGCGCGACTGACCGAAGCAATCGCCGCTGCTACAGCTAAAGGCTCGATCGAGTGCGATTTAATTACTGCCGATGTTTGGGATATTCAACGCGATAGCGAGTTATTTTTAGTCGATATTACTACAGCGGCAGATTGCGACCGCTTTACTGCCAAACAGCTCGTCCTGGCGATCGGCAGCCCGC
>NZ_JANPGM010000153.1:0-11133 GCF_031423935.1 Chamaesiphon sp. VAR_69_metabat_338 | reverse complement strand
GCAGAATTAGTAGGCGCGGAAGCGCAACTAGTTGTCAGAGTCGCAATCAGTATCAACAGGCTGCCGTAGGTGAAGAAACTGCGCTGAATCGTGACAGGCTGAATAGGACTTTTCATGGTTGTAGCAATAGTAGAAGTTATTACATCCATATATTCGACATAAGCAAGGTGCTAACCGGATAATTTGAGATCGAGTTATTTTGTAAGTTTGCACGATCGATTGTGCTAGTCACAATAGTAATACTCGCGCTCTAGCTGCGTAACAATTAACGTATAGATAGAGTCTAAAAATCTGTCCTAAATACCGTGACTTTTGCCAATCACCCAGTGACGACGAAACGATCGAGCCAAACTACTTTCTTTAAATGATAGATAGATCGGTCGCCCGTGGGGACAAGTGCGGGGATTGCGGGTGCGTTGCCACCGATCGAGTAAACTTTGCATTTCCGCTAAACTCAAAGCTGTGCCATTGCGAATCGCACAGCGACAGGCGACGGCTACTTGCGCGGCTTGCAAATCTCCGCCGAGACTGAGTTCGGTAATTGCTGCTGCCAGATCTTCCCGCATCAATAGCGGTGCTGGAGCCGTCCGCACTGCCCACAGGCTTTCTCCAAAGAGATCGATCGTTATCCCGATTTGCTGTAACTGCTCTATTTGCCGCTCTGACAGGTGCGAGAGCACTATCGGTGGTTCCAGTGGTAAGAGCTGCCAAGCACTGGCTATTTGCTCGTATAGCACCCGCTCGTGGGCGATATGCTGCTCCACCAGCCATAACCCTTCGGGATGTTCGGCAATGATATAAGTATTGAGGACTTGCCCGACAGCGCGCAATTCGAGTAAGCCCAATCCGTCACCATCATTGGTTGTCGGAATCGATCGGTGTGGGATGCGATAGGCACCATGCTGTTCGGCGACTGCGAGTAATTTACCAATTCGACTGGATTGAGTATCGTCATCATCAGCTTCAGCCTCAAGATTTAAGGCGCGATCGAGTGCTTGAGTGACTTGGGCTTGCCAATATTCTACCTGCTGGAGATAGATTTCAACCTTGGCAGGATGACGATTCCAATCGATGTAGTGGGGTGGAATCTGGAGGTGTAAAAAACAGACGGGATAGCGATCTCGCGGCAATGTGCGCGCCAAGCCACTGAGGATCGTTTGCTCCAATTCTGGTGCCCTGACAATCCGACCGTTAACGGCTACTTTGACCCAATCTAACCGATGGCGGTGACAGCGATCGGGCAATCCTAATGTCAACTGGATTTTTGACTCTGATGCTGGTGTCTCGATCGATTTTGGTGCGGCAATCGTCCGATACGTTTGCAGATTTGCTGGTGCTGTTTGTAATTCTAGTTCGAGCCGTTCTTTAAGGCGATCGAGCGGACGAATACTCATCTCCACATGCTGAAGATCCTCAACCCGCACTTTGGGTAATAATTGCGGAATGATTTGCTGAGTGGTTTTCGAGCCGATAATCTGAAACCACGGACGATGTTGCTGTTCTACCAGCCAATTAACATGGGGATGACACAGAGCCAAATGGTGAATCACTGTCTGGACTTGACGGAGTTGACAATTGAGATTGGGTAAACCTTCCCGTCTGGCTGCCCAGTCCCCAAACAGATCTTCGACATCAATTGCCGTACCAGGCGCGATCGCGACTTCCTGCTGGCGCACGACTTCGCCCTGATGGTTGTAGACTAGATGCCAACCATCGCTACTTTGGCGGGGACGACTGTAAATTTCGAGATTGGCAAGTTGCGCCAGACTGTGCAGAGCCTCGCCGCGAAATCCCAGACTAGTAATGTGAAATAGATCTTCACGATCGTCGATTTTACTCGTACTATGCGCCGTTGCTGCCTGTTGGAGATCTGCCAGTTCGATCCCGCTACCATTATCAGCGACCCGAATCCGCCACCGATCGGGAAATAATGAAACCGTAATTCTAGTAGCTCCCGCATCGATCGCATTTTCACATAGTTCGCGCACGACAGCACCCAGAGAGTCGATGACTTCTCCAGCAGCAATCAGGTGAATGACGTCGATCGGTAGAGTATGAATCGGCATTGAAACGGTAGTGCATTACTGGCAATTAATGGTAGGGGCAAATCGCTCGCCCCTACCATTAAGTTTGTTTTTAGTCGTCCATTTTAGAGGACAACCTTATTTTGGTTTTGGATGCTGAAAATTTACCCAGAGATCCGTAGGTTGGGTTGAACGAATGTGAAACCCAACATCTGCACGATCGATCTGTGAGTGTGTTGGGTTTCGTGCCTCAACCCAACCTACGCAATATTCAAAGATCGATTGCTAAACCGCATAAGCGTGTTGCAGTGCCCAGATGACGAGGAAGATGATACCACCCAATACCAGCGTTGAAGAGATAGCGATGGCTACTGGTGTATCTGCCCCTTTGAATTTCATGATGCCGCGATCGAGATCTGACATGGCTACTTTTTAGAAAGAATAGTGTCCCTATACTACTATACCAAAAATTGCTCGTCGCCAACCGATCGCCTAGCGGATCGCAGGTAATCGACCGATGCTAAGATACGGTAATTCGTGAGATTACCTGTAAATTCTCGCCAGCAGCGGTTACACCAAACCAGAACAGATTGTGGGCATTGCCGTAGAAAATATCTCCAAATGCTTTGGGAACTTCCAAGCTGTCGATCGAGCAAATCTCGAAATCGGGCAAGGTTCGCTGATTGCGCTGCTCGGCCCTTCGGGTTCGGGGAAATCGACTCTGCTCAGACTGATTGCGGGACTGGAAACCCCCGATGAGGGACGGCTGTGGCTGGCGGGACAGGATGCCACTCACCAGAATGTGCGCGAACGCAATATCGGCTTTGTCTTCCAGAATTATGCCTTGTTCAAACATCTGACGATCGGTCAAAATATCGCCTTTGGCTTGGAGATTCGATCGATCTCCGGCTCGAAAGTCAAAAAAAAGGTCGCTGAACTCCTAGACTTAATTCAACTTAGTGGCTTAGGCGATCGTTATCCTGCGCAACTTTCCGGCGGACAACGCCAGCGCGTCGCCTTGGCTAGAGCCTTAGCCATCGAACCCAAAATTCTTCTGCTCGACGAACCCTTCGGCGCGCTAGATGCCAAAGTTCGCAAAGATTTACGCGCTTGGTTGCGGCAGCTCCACGATCGATCTCACGTCACGACGGTATTTGTTACCCACGATCGATCGGATGCGATGGCAGTCGCCGATAAAATCGCCATCATGAACAAAGGCTATATCGAGCAAGTCGGCACGCCCAGCGAGATTTACAATCATCCAGCAAATGCTTTTGTAATGGGTTTTGTCGGGCCGGTTAATGTGTTGCCAAGTAGCTTAAATATCTTCCAAAATAAACGGTTTGAAACGACCAATCCCCAAATGTTTCTGCGCCCTCAAGACATTGCTATTGAAACTATTTCAAATACTAGTACCGTCGCTGCCAAGGTCAATCGGGTGACGCATCTCGGCTCAGAAATTCAAGCAGAATTAGCTCTAGACGATGGACAAGTCATCACTGCACTACTGACGCGCGAACGCTTTGACGAGCTGCAACTCGAACCGCAGCAGCAGGTATTTGTTAAACCGAAGGAAGCAAAATCTTTCCCGATCGACTATTCGATCTAGTTTGCACAAAAACTACATTGCGGGACGATTTACCCTCACTAATTCAGCCGCGATCGACGCTCTCTCTATTAATACCCGATCGATTTCAGATGCGAACCCATCCCAATCTAAATTTTTAGTACAAGCCACAATTCCGGCATGATTCAATCCTCGATTGTGCAACCGAATAAAGTCTCGACGATTTTGAGTAATTACTGCTCGATCTTGACTAGTCGCAAAATCCAAAACATCTTCATCAGAGATTCGCTGATTTTCCTTGCCAGCATCTTTTACAGTTAACACATCATAACCCTTCGATCGTAACCTTTCAACTACTGGCAATGGAAACTGTTCGTCAGCATATAGCCTTATCATCTAAGCTGCCTGGTTAGTTGCAATCGCCGCATTAATTTCATCAGGAAATGCATCAGCATAGCTCCATGCATGGTAGAGATCTGTTGCTGTAAGTTGTGGATATGCTTCGAGAATTTTGAGATCGCTTGCTCCCATCTGACGATACTCCACCAGATCCCAAACAGGGATTCTCGTACCAGCAATACAAGCATCGCCACCGACAATGCCAGGAGTTTTGCTGATACCAGTCCATGAATTAACCAGATTTTGAACCAGTACCTGAAGAATCTCGGTTTTTTCAGGTACCGATAATGCTAATAGCCGATCTTGAAGTTCTCTTGCATTCATTGGAGATGATTTAATTTCGATCGCCTAGACAAATTTATGAACGAATTCATAGGTAAAATCAACCCGTCCTTTGCGCAACAAAGCAGGATCCATCCGATCGGTAGTATTGCAAGTCATCAACACCACCAACTTTTGCTGGAGATGAATGCCCGATTCGTCGATAACGCTTTGATAAAGCGTGCCGTCTAGTAAACCCAAAATATGTTCGGTTTTACTATTTTCTTGAGCCGATTCGAGAGCGCGATTTTTGGCGAGATTATCAGCTTCATTAATAATCAAACAAATCCGTTCCAAATAACTCGGCGGTACGAAGTTTTCGACGGCATCATGATCGAGAATAAAAATTACATATCCCAATGGCATCAAGACTTCTTTAGCGATCGCTTGCGTCCAGACCGTTTTACCCGTGCCAGGTTCGCCGTTAATTAACACAGCAACCTGTTGTTCGCTCAAGATTGCTTGCTGCACGCGATCGGTAAAGCTCTGAATTTCGGCTGGGAACGATCGAATTGGGTATTCACTATTGATTTTACCCACGCGACTTTTATAGCCGCTTAAAATTACCGCGACATCGTAGGTAGCTTTGCTAATTAATGGGGCTAAATCTTTAGCCGAAATTGTATATTGACGTTTGCCTTTTTCGTATGTTTCGACTTGCACCCAGATATCATATTCTTTCCAGTATGCCGAGACATAGCCCAATACTTCCAACCGTTCCCAGGTGGTAAACCGTTCGGGTGGAAAGTAGAAATACCGCTCCCAATAGTATTGGGTAATTAGGTCGGGTTTACCTAAAATTTCGAGGATATTTTTGACAGTGATTTCTTCTAACCGATTCAACACATAATCGATCGGAATGCTATCGCGACTGACTAATTGGACGATCGGCGTTTGGGCGATTAAGACATCTTTGTGTCGGCGATCGGGTGAAGCTGGATCGGGCGTGATAAAATTCCACAGTTCGTTAAATTCGTACTGAACGCTATCGGAAAATACATTCAGAATATTCGCCCACCAGGAATATTGCTTGCGACTGATCGCATCGGCAACATCGCTGACAAAATCCGCGCTCCGCTTGGCCAAACTCCAGGTGTCGTTGACAACAATGCTGGCAAAAAATCCGATATCTAAATCTCGATTTAGGGGTCGCCAGCCCGATGCTAATAATCCTTTGCTTTGAGCGTTATTATTCTGATTGAAATTATCGTAGCCCATATTAATTATCTGTCCTAAAATTTGCGAGCCGAGCTTCAGGCTGTGGACGCGAGATCTATTTGGGTTAAATATTGTGGGGGGACGGTATCGACTAACCACACATCGTTATCCGTCCGATAAAAGCTATAGCCGTCAGCAACCATCGCGTGTGTATCTACTGCCAAGATGACACTCTCGCCGCGTCTACTACCCACCTTGAATGCCATATTCAGATCTGTGGTGAGGTGGACATGGTGGCGAGACATTTTTTGCAATCCCGATGCTAAAATTGCGGCAATTGCCTTAACATGCGTGCCATGATAGAGAGCGTCTGGAGGAGTTTTGGCTAAAAGCTGTAGGTCGATTTCGATCGAATGTCCTTGATTGGCGCGAATCAGATCGCCGGATTCATTAAATGCAAAACGTTGTTTATCATTGGTAGCAACTACTTGTTGGAGATCGGCAAGACTAATTTCAAATCCATGTGCTGATGCTGCCGATAGCAGCTTGTCTACTTCGATCCAGCCACCTGGTAAAAGTTCCAATCCCAGTCGTTCTGGCTGGTGGCGCAAGTGCTTGGATAAGTATTTACTAATTCTAACGTAGCGTTGGGGAATTTGCCGATTGCCAGTCATAACAGTGGTAGTCTTGCGCGAATTATCGATAAGCTGCCCTGACATTTCGATCGCAACTTTCTGAAAGCGGGGGGCGGGGAGCGAGGAGCGGGGTTTCCCGAGTAGAGCATCTTTTCAAGAGAAAAGGTAAGCACATTAAATGACTAACAGCTTATGGATCTCTAGCGTACCCAGAATTGACCTCGGCTAATAGGATCTACATCAGCTTCATAGCAGATTCCCACTCTGAATCAAAGATCTTAGGGCGTCCCCAATCTCATGATTTCATGTTTTGCGCTCCCCGCTCCCCGCTCCCCGCTCCCCGCTCTCATTTACGATTGCGCGCGGGAATGCGACTTCCCTGCTCTAGCCGCAGTTGGAGGCGATCGCAGCCCCACCAACCGATCGAGCCAACAACTACCATCCCGATCGAGATAAAGGCCGGAGTTAATGTATTCTCTCCGCCAATGAGCGCGAAAATTGTCGAACTTATCCAGGCAATTAGCGCGATAATAACGATCGCTTGTTTGGCTATTTTGAGATTTTGATGAGCAGTGCGGCAACTATGACAATGTTCGGTATGACTATGATAGCGATCGAGTAATTTCTCGCTATCTAAAGCAGGTTTAAAAGTTTGACCGGGGAAGGGATCGGCTTGATAATTATTCAACCATTGCCGATATTCAAACACGAATCGATCGGCTTTAGTGGGTAAATAAAATGACTGACTAAAATTCTCACTCCCACCACTTTGGGCGAGATAACGTTCCTGATGATGCAGGAAGATTTGGTCATCTTCTAAGATCGCATTGTTATTGATATGCGAATACCACTCAGGTGTCGCACTAATAAACAAAGCGGGAATCTTACTCGCAAATTTAAACGGAAATCTGGCAAAGATCCGACATTCACCCTTACGCGTTGGGGTGGCATACACGACTGTAATTGTCTCGCCAAACTGCTTGGATGTGAGTGCGTGCCACATCAGACAGGGAGCGATAAAAGTGGTATCTTGCCGACCTAGCGTACCCTTGCGCGGCCCTTCTGCCCACGTTCCCGTAAACCCTGACTTGTCAGATGCCACAACTGCCAATTCTACGGGGCCAGCATTCGATCGCTTACCGACACTATTGTGATGAGTATAGGGCAAATGACTCGGATCGAGAACATTTTCGAGGAGCGTGGCGGCATCATAGGGTAAATCGCGGAACGTATTTAAAACGATCCAACCATCAGTCGGTTTGCCATCAACCATTGGTACCGGCATCAGCGGGACGGGAGTCTGCTCGGCTTTAAGAGCAGTCCCAGCATAGATAAATAACAAGCCCTGCTCCACGCTCGTCGGTAGCGATGTGACGCAAGCACGGCGAGAGGTTTCGGCTTTGGCATCGGGTAATTGCTGGGGGATGCGATCGCAAGTCCCCGCGCCAGTAAAGGCCCAACCGTGATAGGGACATTCCAATAAGCCATCTTCAGCAATTCTACCTTCAGATAATCGCGCCAAGCGATGGGGACAACGATCGTCAAATGCCCGCCAAGCTTGCGCTTGATTATCCCACCAAATCACCAAATCGCGATCGAGCAAAGTAAACGGCGTAGGCGTAAGTCGATCGAGATCTGCCACATACGCCACTGGATACCAAGATTCGATCGGGTCAAACTTACCAGAATCGTCTCCACCTGCGGTCATTTGTGCTGTCAATACTGCTGTCGTCATAAGTCGATCTTCACCCTGTGCCAGTCGATTGCTTTACACATCTTTACACTTAGGATAACAAGCATCACCTACGATTGCTAGCCTGTCCAAACCTAGCCTAATGCCTAGAAAAATGATTCTTTTCCTACATTGAACCAGTGCTAAAATTATATTCTCGTCCCATTTAGGTCGAAAACATGGCTTACAACAACTTCACTTTGCCAGAAGTTACCGAGCGATTCGATCTAACATTAACAGGATCGCCATTTTGTGCGGACTTACCTGTTGCCGCGCCCAGTGAGTTATTTTCAGCCATTTTTCAGGAGTGGTTTCCATTGGCACAGCAAGCTAGGTCTGAAAAAGCTAAATCCGAACTGTTAATCAGTCCTGTGTTGCTAGAAGTCAGAAAGCTGGTACATAATTCAGTAGAATTATTCTCTGGTGAGGAATTTAGTGTCGATCGCGAGCGTGGTCTTAATGGCTTCTGCGACTTTCTGTTGAGTAAATCGACGACTCCTTACATCATTCAAGCTCCAGTCGTGATGCTGGTAGAAGCCAAGCGGGGCGAATTAGATCTGGGCTTGGGTCAGTGCATTGCTGAGATGGTCGCAGCGCAAATATTTAACGATAGCAAACATAAAGCGATTCCGATCGTTTACGGCAGTGTAACTAGCGGTAGAGCTTGGCAATTTCTCAAGCTTGAGGGTAAAAATGTGACTGTTGATGCTAATGAATATCAAGTTACTCCGGTCGAACGAATTTTAGGTATTCTCAAATGGATGATTGAGGGTTCCGGTTCATCGATTTAGGAGTCTCGATCGAGTTAGCAGACCGTTCGAGCCACCGACTTAGATATAATGCTAACTGATGAGCCATTCGCCCCTCTCACCAACACATGGATACCAAAGCCTTTAAAAGATCGCTCAACCAATCAGAAAACTATCACCGCAAAGGCTTCGGACATCAAGCCGATGTAGAGGTAGTTTTAAAATCAGAATATGAAAGCGATTTAATCAAAGAGATTCGCGATCGCAACTACACCCTCACGCGTGGCGACGTCACGATTCGACTCGCCGAATCCTTTGGCTTTTGTTGGGGAGTCGAACGAGCGGTCGCCATCGCCTATGAAACGCGCCAACATTTCCCCACCGAACGGATTTGGATTACCAATGAAATCATCCACAACCCTTCGGTCAACCAACGGTTGCGGGAGATGAATGTCAACTTTATTCAGGTGGAAAATGGCGTCAAAAATTTCGATCCGATCGATTGCGGTGACGTGGTCATCTTGCCAGCCTTTGGTGCCAGCGTCCAAGAGATGCAACTGCTCAACGATAAAGGTTGTACGATCGTCGATACCACTTGTCCGTGGGTTTCTAAAGTCTGGAACACGATCGAGAAGCACAAGAAAAAAGACTATACTTCAATTATTCACGGTCAATACAAACACGAAGAAACCGTCGCGACGAGTTCATTTGCCGACAAGTATTTAGTGGTATTAAATATGGCCGAAGCGCAATATGTAGCCGACTATATTTTAAATAATGGCGATTCCCCTGCCGAAAAACTGCAACGTCGCACCGAATTTTTGGTTAAATTTAGCAATGCTTATTCTGAGGGATTCGATCCGGATGTGGATTTAGAGAAAGTCGGCATCGCCAATCAGACTACGATGCTCAAAACTGAAACCGAAGCGATCGGTAAATTGTTCGAGCGGACGATGATGAAAAAATATAGTACCGCTGAATTGAACGACCATTTTCAAAGCTTTAATACGATCTGCGATGCTACTCAGGAGCGTCAGGATGCGATGTTTAAACTCGTCGATGAACCCCTCGACCTGATGGTCGTAATCGGTGGCTACAACTCATCCAATACCACACATCTCCAGGAAATCTCGATCGAACATCAGATTCCTTCGTATCATATCGATAGCGATATCCGTATTTTGGCTGATAATCAGATCGAACACAAACCGTTAGCAAAAGACCTCGAAATCACTAAAAATTGGTTGCCACCAGGTAAAATTACGGTAGGGGTGACGTCGGGAGCTTCTACGCCCGATCGTGTCGTCGAAGCGACGATCGAGCGGATATTTGCGACGAAAAGCGCAGGGTAATCCGGCCCGATCGCGGGCGATCTACCACGGCTGAGTCCGCGATCGATGTGTATATTATTACCAATTGAAATCCGCAAATCGGTAATCTTAAAAATTAACGATTAGCTACCAAATGTCGATCCAGACTAATTCTTTTGCTGATTTTCTCAATCTTTAATAAAAGTACTGTTTTCTGGCCAAATTAGCAGGTTATCATATTAATTATGAATTGAGGTGTCCTGGGTGCTCCACACACTATTAGCTGTCTTTACAATTATTTTGCTATTGCTGACTTGCTCGTGGTTGAGCTATTGTCAGCGATTGCGCGCGCGCAGTCGGCGGATGACGATGACCGAGCCTAGCTCCAATCGCCGCTTTTATAAACGGGTAAATCGCGATCCCGAAGAGCAATACATTGAGGGGGTCGGCTATGTAATTGGCGATTTAAGTTGCAGTTATAATGCCAGATCGCCTTATATTCGATGTGCGGTCAATCCCGATGGGCTATGTCAAGACTGTCGCCATTATCATCAAAAGGAAGACTAGATCTGCATCGATCGCGACAAAACTGGGACGATCGATCCGATCGCGCTAAATCGATCCACCAGTTGGCACAGTCACGATCGGCGAAAATATTTAATTTGACAGAGCCGCCCTGCAAATCTAATTAGGTAAAATTAAAGTGCAAGTTAATTGCTCTTAATGTTTACTAAATTGGGTCGATCCCAGATTGATTCGTAGTCTGGAGGATGGGGCAAATGCCAATCGTATGTTCGTTAGTTTTAATGGTCATGAATGGGGCCTACTTGTTTGTTTCCTATAATATGGATGAAATGGTATTCGATGAGAGCGCGATAGAAATCGAAGAAGTCGTGACCATTCTCCGCCCTAGTATGGAATTGGAGCTAGCGGATATTTTAGATTTAGATATTTTCGATTTTGACACCGAAGAATTAGCTGCTAGCAACGAACACAATAGTACGATCGCCGGTAACTTGCAGCGGCTCGCAGATGACCGCAAGCTCCACTGAGGCGATTGCATTGCCTTCAGAAAGCGACTGCTAATTTGCGCTCTATATTCGTGCGGCGATCGCGTTCAGGCTCTAAGAGGATGTTTGGAAAGTCCAATTGCTACGTTTGCAGTGGGTAGATCCCCCTGCTTGTCTTGACGCATCGACCTGGAGGGAACCTCCAGGTCGATGCGTCGCTGGTGCAAC
>NZ_JANPGM010000152.1:0-2878 GCF_031423935.1 Chamaesiphon sp. VAR_69_metabat_338 | reverse complement strand
CAGCAGCTATCCACCAAGTAAATCGCCTAATGGGTCTAGTCCGTTGCCAGTTCGACAGCCGATCCTGGCGGCATCCGAAGAGTTGGACTTACAAAAAAAGGTCGATCGCTTGATTGCCGATCGATACACGCCGGTGGGGGTGGTAGTTGACGATAAAATGCAAGTATTACAACTCCGAGGGGAGATCGATCGATATCTTAAACTAGTAGCGGGAGTTGCTAATCTCAACTTATTTAACCTGGTCAGATCGGGCTTATTAGTCGAACTCCGCGCGGCGGTCGATCGAGCGCGACAAACCAATTTACCAGTAACTAAAAATGGTCTACACCTACAAGACAGCGACCGATCTAGTAGCTTCAATCTGCAGGTAATTCCGTTTAAGCTGCCGGCTGCGCAATCGAGCCGCTTCTTGGTGTTATTTGAGGACGCGCCACTCCCTGCCATTAGCCGCTCTGAGCCGATCGTCTCAATGCCGGCCGGAGATATCGAACGGGAAAATATCAGACTCCAGCAAGAATTGACTACGGCAGTTGAGGGTCTGACGGCGACTCAAGCATCTTTACGAGCAGTGGTGCAAGAGCAGGAATACAGTAATCAAGATCTCAAAGTTGCCAATGAAGAAATCTTGTCTAGCAACGAGGAGTTGCAGAGTACGAATGAGGAACTAGAAACTGCTAAAGAAGAAATTCAGTCAACTAATGAAGAACTCAGTACTACCAACGACGAACTGCGCCGCCGCAATTCAGAATTAGCTCTAGTTAACAACGATTTAACTAATTTGCTCTCTAGTATTAACATCCCCATTTTGATGTTAACTAATGACTTACGGATTCGGCGATTTACACCGATGGCTCAACAGTTATTTAACTTTATTGCTACCGATACCGGACGACCCCTGGGTGATATCAGAAGCAATCTAAATATTCCGGATCTAGATTCGTTAATTTTAGAAGTATTGGCGACCCTCAAGGTCAAAGAATTGGAGGTGCAAACTCACGCCGGATATTGGTACGTGCTTCGGATTCGTCCCTATTTAACTACCGAGAATCAGATCGATGGCGTGGTATTGATTTTACTCGACATTGATGACCTCAAGCGCAGTGCTGCCACCATCGTCGCAGCTCGAAATTATGCCGAAGCCATCGTCGAAACCGTGCAAGTACCCTTACTCGTACTAGAAGCCGACTTCCAGGTGAATACTGCCAATCGAGCCTTCTGCGAAACGTTTCAGGTGTCTCAAACTGAAACCACAAGATCGACAGTGTTTGGGCTGGGTAACGGACAGTGGCAGATCCCGGGATTGCGATCGCTGCTGGAGGATATTTGTACTAATGATACCGTCATCTACAACTATGAAGTCGAGCATCACTTCGATCGCATCGGTAAGAAAACGATGCTGCTCAATGCTCTGAAGATTATTGCCGTTGGCGATACACCTCGAATTCTGTTGTCGATCGAAGATATTACCGAGCGCAAGCAGTTTGAAACCGAACGCACGCAGCTCCTCGCGCAGGAGCAATTAGCCCGTCAATCAGCGGAGACTGCCAACCGGGCTAAAGATGATTTCTTATCCAACCTCTCGCACGAACTGCGGAACCCCTTAACGGCAATCGTGGGCTGGGCACAACTGCTGCGCATCCATAAACTCAGCAGAGCCAAGATCGATCGGGGTTTGGAAGTCATCTATCGTAGTGCCAGGGCGCAGTCGCAATTAATTGAGGATATGCTCGATCTCTCCCGTATTGCCACGGGTAAATTGAAACTCAACCTGCAACAACTTGATTTAGTCCCAATTATCAATGGATCGATCGAATCCCTCCAACTTACTGCCGATGATAAATCGATTCAACTGCTGTCGGTGCTCAACCCAGCGACGGTCGTGGGCGATGTTGACAGGTTAGCACAAGTGTGCTGCAATCTGCTGACGAATGCGATTAAATTTACACCCACTGGCGGACGCGTGGAGATCTCCTTAACCACAACGGATACTCATGCCCAGATGCGAGTTAGCGACACTGGGCAAGGCATCTGGTCAGAATTATTGCCCTACGTCTTCGACAGATTTCGTCAAGGCAATTCTAGTACCAGTAAATCTGTGCAGGGGTTGGGATTGGGATTATCGATCGTCCGACATATCGTGGAACTTCACGGCGGGACGGTGCGTGCCGAAAGCGCGGGTGAAGGCAAAGGAACCACCATGATTATCCAGTTACCACTCGATCTGACCCCATTACTACCCATCGCCGAGCAATCTGTCACGACGCCCGAGGCTGTCTCGCTAGTTGGCTTACGCATTCTCGTCGTTGATGATGAGCTAGATATCCTCGATTCGATCGAATACATCCTCGAAAACGCGGGCGCAACAGTGACAATCGCGACCTCAACTACTGAGGCAATGGCGGCATTGATCGCAGCGAAGGGCAAATATGACCTACTCTTAGCCGATATCGGCATGCCAGAAACAGATGGATATGCCTTGATCCATCAAGTCAGAGCATTGGCGACCGATCTGGGGGGCCAAATTCCCGCAGTGGCATTTACGGCCTATGCCGGTGACAGAGAACGACAATTGGCGATCGATGCTGGGTTTCAAGTACATCTGGCCAAACCTGCCGATCCCACTCAATTGATTCAGATGATTGCCAAGCTAACGGGGCAAGTAAATAAGTAGGGGCGAGGGCGAGAATTGCTGGTGAAGGTTTAGTCGATAAAAATTAGATCGGATTCATAAACTCTTCTTTTGCAATCGAAATCCCTTGTGCCCTCACCCCGCCCTCGCCTCTGGCTCTGGCTCCCCTCCCCCAAGCTTGGGGGCTACCGTGTATACACATCTTTGGTGAGAAGCGAAATTGGTGTAAATCCCCCTAAATCCCCCTTA
>NZ_JANPGM010000151.1:0-15544 GCF_031423935.1 Chamaesiphon sp. VAR_69_metabat_338 | reverse complement strand
TTATCAACAATTAGAAATCGACACACCCAAACCCGTCCTATCGTGGGCAGGACACGATTTGGCACAAGCAGAAACAAAGATGGCAAAGAATGTTGCCTCATTGCCGTTTGTGTTCAAACATGTCGCCCTAATGCCAGACGTTCATTTAGGTAAAGGTGCCCTAGTTGGCTCGGTAATTGCGACTACAAATGCGCTGATTCCAGCGGCTGTGGGGGTCGATGTGGGCTGTGGGATGATGGCAATTCAAACCCCATTTAATGGTGAGAAATTAGATGGTAAACTCAAAAAAATTCGCCTCGACTTAGAAGCGCAAATTCCCGTTGGCTTTGAAGAAAATAAAGAAATTTCTAAAGATGCTACTAATTGGCAAGGTTGGCAAGATTTTGACCAGTTACATCGCGGCGTGCGCGGTTTAGAAAATAAAGCCATCAAGCAACTCGGCTCTTTAGGCGGCGGCAATCACTTTATTGAAGTTTGTATCGATACCGAAAATAAAGTCTGGTTGATGTTGCACTCTGGTTCGCGGAATATTGGCAATAAATTAGCCCAATGTCATATCGATACTGCTAAAGATTTGGCAAAATTAGCCGATCTCAGTTTACCCGATCGAGACTTAGCTTATTTCGTCACGGGTACGCCCGAATTTGCTGCCTACTGGCGCGATCTCCAGTGGGCGCAAAACTATGCCCGCACTAATCGCGATGTGATGATGGCGAGATTTATGCGCGTCATCGAGCAACATCTTAATGGTGGTAAGAAAATGAAACCATTACTATCGGTTAATTGCCATCATAATTACGCCGAAAAAGAAGTCCACTTCGGTAAAGAATTCTATGTGACTCGCAAAGGTGCCGTCCGCGCCCAAAAGGAGGACTACGGCGTCATCCCTGGTTCGATGGGCACCAAATCTTATATCGTCAAAGGCAAAGGTAACGCCCACAGTTTTTGTAGTTTTTCTCACGGTGCCGGACGGATTATGTCCAGAGCAATGGCCAAAAATACCTATACTTTAGATGACTTAATCGCCCAAACTCAGGGTGTCGAATGTCGCAAAGACACCGAACTCCTCGATGAGATTCCCGCCGCCTATAAATCGATCGATACAGTAATGGCAAATCAATCCGATTTAGTAGAAGTAGTCGCAACTCTCAAACAAGTAGTCTGTATTAAGGGTTAATATTAAGTATGATTGAATCATCCTAACTTCTTACAACACACGATCGTCTTATCATCCCACCACACCAGTATCGATAAAATCAGTATGGATACAGTTATCGTTTCTTCTCAATATCAAATTGTCATCCCCCAGGAAATTAGAGAATCAATGGGCATAGTCTCTGGCCAAAAAATTCAGATGATTGCCTATCGCAACCGGATCGAATTAATCCCACTGAAACCTATTGCTCAAATGAGAGGCTTTCTCAAAGGGATCGAGACAGAGGTAGTAAGAGAAGGAGACAGAGTTTGAATATTGTTGATTCTTCCGCATGGCTTTCCTACTTCGCTGGCGATGGCAATGCTGAATACTTTGTCGAACCGATCGAAAATACCACAGATTTACTGGTTCCTAGTATTACGCTCGCTGAAGTTTTCAAAATTATTCTGCGCCAACGAGATGAAGATGTCGCTTTGGCAGCAATCGCGCAAATGGAACAAGGAGAGGTAATCGTTCTCGATAGTCGCTTGGCAATTGATGCGGCTTATTATGGCATTAAGTATAAACTCCCGTTGGCTGACAGCATAATTTATGCAACGGCAATGAAGTATGATGCTATTATTTGGACGCAGGACAATGATTTTGAATCACTCGATCGGGTGAATTACTTTCCAAAGTTAGACAGCAAATAATATTAAACTGGATACTCATGTCGAACGAACGGCAGATCGATAATTTCCCCTTCTACGTCTCCTACCATCACTTTTAAACCTACCCCACCAGCCTTCGATCGAACGTAGCCCAATCCCATTATTCCTGCATCCGTCTCACTACAGCTAGTTAACACACCCACCTTTTCATCATCGACAGTTATCGCCGTTCCCACTGCCACAGATCCGGCTAACTTAATCCCCCATAGATACTGTTTGACACCTTTATAAGTATTCAGCCGCGCGATCGTTTCTTGGCCGATATAGCAACCTTTGGTAAACGAAATTGTATCCCACAAACCCACCTCTAAGGGGTTGTAATCCTCCGTTAACTCCGCGTCAGGTTTCGGTCTACCTTGCTGGATTCGTAGGCATTCCCAGGCGTTCTCATCTACTGTGACAGCACCTAAATTAGCGATCGCTTCTTTTAAAGCTGGGGCACTAGATCGATCGCATATTAAGCGATAGCCAGGTAATCCCAATTCAGTCCCGATCGCAATTCGGATTTCGATGCCATTAACGTGATGTACTTGGTGGCTGTGTAATGGTAGCTCGTTTAAGTCAGGACAGCCCAATTGTGCTAATATACTGGCACTTTCAGCACCCATTAGTGTAAAGCTAGCTAGAGTATCGGTGACATCTTTTAATTTGACTCGATCGGCAAAAAAGATGTACTTATCGAGCCAATCAAATAAATATTTACGACGATTGGGAGATGTAATTAGCAACACCTCATCATCTAAAATTAGTCCAGTTGCCAGATCGATCGTCCGAGCTGTCGAAGTGACAAACACCGTATCGCAACCTTCGCCCGATTGGCGTTTTTCAAAATCTGCCGTGCTTTGGTTGTGTAAGAATCGCAGCCTGTCGCGATCGCTTACCAGGATTTTACCCCAATCGGAAGTATCGTATATAGCCACGCCCGATTTAGCAGATTGAAGTATCTTGTTTAAATTATTCAAAATATTAATTTAGGAGTTTTATATTGTTTATATTGTTTATATTGTAACGATACTTTCTGCGATCGCTAGGTTGGCAAGTTATTAAAGATTCTAGCGATAACATCTTTAGCTTTACGATCCAATTTAGTCCAATCAGGAGTTTGCGCTTCCATATCGATGAGACTGGTATCTACATCTACAATTTGGCTCTCAACTTCGCTATGACTGCCATCATAATTGAGAAAACACACCTGATAGCACAAATCCCAAATATCAAACTTTAACCGTCGATCTCCAGACTCCAGACAAAGATAATTAATCGGGTGCGGCTCTCGTACCTCCTCATAACTCACCTTCCAAGTCGAAACTTCTCCCTGTTGACGGATGCGATCGATAATCCGAATATAAATCGGTTGCATCAAAAACTCCGCTTGTTGCCAAGCCAACTCACTTGCAAACTTCGGCTGCATAACTCTCAACTATTAAATTTAATTAACCCCCAACTCCCTTAGTCTAACCCCCTCCAGATCATCTGTGCCCCTCTGTCTCGATCGCAACCGTGGGGAAACAAAGGCGTGCGCGCGTCGCTGTGGTGAAAAAGCACCATCTCCAAACTCCTCATATTCATTTGACAACCCTTCGTCCATCCCTTGCCATTCCGTTATAATGGTTCCTGTCCGCTAGCACGATCGAAATTGTAATGTTTGGTGATTTTTTTGACAACATCGGACGATACCCAAGTTACTTCGTGACAATTGTCCTCGGTATCTTCTTTTCCGCATTTGGTTGGCTAGCACCGCTCTGGAAACGTCCTATTACTGCCGTCGCGCTAGTGGGCTTTTTGGTAGGGACAGTCATGGTAGTAGTATTTACGCTCAGAGCGATGCTCGGACTTACTCCCGTCACCTAAGCTTGCAGTCCGATTTACAAGATTTAAACAAAACTTATGAGTAATACTCGTCGCGTGTCGCGTGTCGCCGAACTGATCAAGCGCGAAGTCAGTCAAATGATCCTCTTTGACATCAAAGACGACAGAGTCGGCGCGGGCATGGTTAGCGTCACGGCTGTCGATGTCGCTGGCGATCTCCAGCATACCAAAATTTTTGTCAGTATCTACGGTAGCGATGAAGTCCGCGCCCAGACGATGGAAGGACTCAAATCTGTGACGGGATATGTCCGTAGCGAGCTAGGTAAACGCGTTCGCCTCAGACGTACGCCTACAGTCCTCTTCGTTGAGGATACGTCATTCGATCGAGCAACAAGCGTTTTATCTCTCATCAACCAACTCAGTCTCAAGCGGGGCGAGTCAGAAGAATTAGCCACTGTAGAGAGCGAACCCAGCACCGAACCCACCCAAATAGCATCAGAGGGTGCCTGAAAAGCATGGATTTAATCCCGAGTAATAGTCAAATTCCCCCTTTTTAAGGGGGATTTAGCAGGGTGGTTTCATACACCGAAATAAAAATCTTTCAGTCCACTTCAGTGGACTTTTGCTATTAGCCCGAAATTCATTTCAGGGCGGTTGATGACTAAACAGATGGGTATTGGCATTTTCCTTTTCTTGTATGAAACCACCCTGCTTTTTAAGGGGGATTTAGCGGCTCGCGTAACTCCTGTCTTGTCTTGCTTCCATGGTCGGGGAACAAAGGCGGGAGCAAGCCGCTAACGGAGTGGCTCCGCCAACGTCGGGTGTCCCGACGGTTTGCGGATGCGCTCGTCACGGAGGTTTCCTCCAGGTTTAGCGAACCAAGCAGCGGCGCATCGAACGGGAGGTTCCCTCCCGTTTGTGTGCGACAAGACAGCGACCCAAATCACGCGGAGGTTTCCGACCCATGTGTTTCAGTCAAGACAGGGAGACAAGACAGGGGGATTGATAACCTACGATCGGAGCTAATAATCCTTTTCAGACACCCTATCATCCATCACTCGATTTTTTGTAGCCCAACAATTTTGGGATCGATGATTTTTTGGCCGAGATTGGGAAACTTAATCGCCACAGATTGCTTGTTCCCAGTGCCAAATACATGGGAAATTTGACCCACTCCAAAACTACGATGAATTACGCGATCGCCAACCCGCCATGCTGTTGTGCCATCGTGAGTACTACCGACTGTTTTCGGTGCTTTGGATGGAATTCTGGCACTGGTTTGAGATTTAACTTTAGTCCGCAGATTACTATTAAGTAATTCTGGTGGTAATTCGCCGATAAATTGCGATCGAATCGCGGGTTCGCGGGAACCATATAAGCGACGTTCGCGCGCGTGGGATAAATATAATAACTCTTGAGCGCGGGTGATGCCGACATAGCACAACCGCCGTTCTTCTTCGACAGCTAAGGGATCGTTGAGCGATCGAAAACTGGGGAATAATCCCGCTTCTAAACCGACTAAAAAGACGACTGGAAATTCCAA
This sequence comes from Chamaesiphon sp. VAR_69_metabat_338, assembly GCF_031423935.1. Taxonomy (NCBI): domain Bacteria; kingdom Bacillati; phylum Cyanobacteriota; class Cyanophyceae; order Gomontiellales; family Chamaesiphonaceae; genus Chamaesiphon; species Chamaesiphon sp. VAR_69_metabat_338. The sequence goes on along the minus strand of NZ_JANPGM010000151.1, from coordinate 10,326 downwards.
TCCTTTAGAAGCATGTAACGTCATTAAAGAGACGGCTTCTTTACCTTCTTGGAGGTTGTCTAAATCCGAGCTGAGTGCCGCACTAGCCAAATAAGCTTCGAGTGTCGGCTGGTCATTTTCTTCTTGGAATTGAATCGTGGCATTGACTAATTCTTGAACGTTTTGAATGCGTTCTAAAGCTTCATCCGTACCTTGCGTTTGCAACTCATGAACGTAGCCGGTATCTTCGACAATGCCCGTGACGATATCGACAACCGGACGCGTTTGGGCTTCGCTCCGCCACTTATTAATAATTTCTGCAAAATTTAGCACGCCTTTTGACGATCGTCCGGCGACAGTTTTGACGGAAGTTTCATCATTCAGGATCTCCCATAAAGGGACGCCTAATTGATGTGCGGCATTCTGGAGATTATCGATCGTGGTTTGCCCGACACCGCGTCTGGGAGTATTGATTACCCGCAGCAAACTTACCGTATCGCTAGGATTGGCAAGTGCGCGTAAATAGGCGATGATATCTTTAATTTCCCGCCGATCGTAGAACTTTAATCCACCCACAATTGTATAGGGAATTTGCGATCGGACAAAGGCATCCTCGATCGGTCTTGACTGAGCATTAGTTCGATATAAAGCAGCGAAATTACCATAGTTTAATTCGGGATTTTCGCGGAGGAGTTTCCGAATTTGACCGACAACAAATTCTGCTTCGTCAATTTCATTATCAGCTTTGTACAAAAAGATCGGTTCGCCTTCCCCACGCGTTGCTTTGAGAACTTTATCGATCCGTTGGGTATTATGTTGAATTAAATGATTGGCTGCGGCTAAGATATTCTCGCGCGATCGATAGTTTTCTTCCAACTTCACCATCGTTTCCGTGCGATCGTCTGGCTGACTATCGCCGAAGTCATCCTGAAAATTCATCAGAATGGTAAAATCTGCCGCTCGGAATGAATAGATAGATTGATCGGCATCACCCACGACAAAGATCGATCGATGTTCCCAGGCATCGAAGGTTTTGCTATCGACACCATTAGTTACTAAAAGTTGAATCAGATCGTATTGTGTCCGATTGGTATCTTGATATTCATCTACTAAGATATGGCGAAATTTGCGATGCCAATAATCTAGGACTTGCGCGTTTTGACGAAACAGTTGCACTGGTACTAATAATAGATCGTCGAAGTCTAAAGCATTATTGGCGCACAGCGCATCTTGATAATGTTTATAAACATCCGAGATGACACGCCCCCGATAGTCATTTTGCTCTTTGCTATAGGCGTCTGGCGATAAGCCTTGGTTCTTAGCAGTACTAATCGCATAACGAACCGCTCGCGGCTCGAATTTCTTGTCGTCTAAATCTAACTGCTTGACGACAATTTGCTTGACTAATCCTTGGCAATCATTATCATCAAAAATTGAAAAACTTCGATTCCACGTCCGTCCCTTCTCGTCTTGATATTTATCGATATCAAATCGCAGCACTTTACTAAATAATCCGTGAAATGTGCCGATCCATAAGTCTTTGATAATCGTCTTATAGACATGCGATCGCAATTGAGTTTGTTGATACTCATCTAATGCGCCCCAAGCTTTACCAAACTTTAATTCTGCTTGTTGCTGGGCGAATAGTAACTCGATTCTCGATCGCATTTCTTTGGCAGCTTTATTGGTGAAGGTAACTGCGAGAATATGCGCGGGATCGACGTGGTGGGTGCGGATCAGGTTGGCAATCCGATAGGTGAGGGCGCGAGTTTTGCCACTACCAGCTCCGGCTACTACTAATAAGGCTCCACAATAATGCTCGACGGAACGCCGTTGGGAGGGATTGAGATGTGCGAGAAAGTCGGTATTAGCCATTTGGTAGTGCGGAGATGTTTGGAGGTACTGCGGAGATTTACCCACCCCGCCCTTTGGGCACCCCTCCTGGGAGGGGATTTTTTAGAATTTGTAGAATTTGTAGGTTGGGTTGAACGAATGTGAAACCCAACGATCTTCACAATCGATCTTGGATCTGTCGAGCTTCGCTTCTGAGTCTGCCAAGGGTTCTTTTTGATTGAGATCTAAATTATTCAACCACCTTAAACACGACCGAAAGATTATTGGCAGGCATGGGATAGACTTTTTGAAGTTCTAGGTTGTGACTTTGAGCGACAGCGGTTATTTCTGCTAAATCTCGGATGCCCCATTCTGGATTTTGACTTCTCAGACTTTCATCAAAAGCAGCATTGCTGGGAGCTGTATGGACACCGCCTTGCTTGAAGGGGCCATATAAGTACAAGATACCACCGATCGGGAGGATGCGGTTTGCGCCTGCAAATAACCCCAAATAAGCAGATTTAGGCGCGATATGAATCATATTAATATTCACGATCGCGATAATCGGCTGTTGGATAAGATCGCCAAATGGAACGCTGCCAGATTCGATCGACCATTGGGCACTACTAGCATCGAGATCGAGCGGGGGATACATATTATCGCATGGGGCGAACTGTTTCCAGGCAGCGATACTCGCTCTGGCATCGGGATTGGGATCTGAGGGCAACCAATCGCGCGGTGCGAGTTGGGGAGCCATGAAGATGGCGTGTTCGCCAGTGCCGCTGGAAATTTCTAGGATCGTCCCCGTCGGTGGTAGTACTTGCTGCAAAACTGCGAGGATCGGTTCGCGATTGCGCTCGGTGGCGGGTGCATATCGGCGGCGATCGAGAGAGTCGTCCATTGTTACGATCCGATTGGGACTTTTCTAGCCTAGTATAAGCCAACGCCTGGAAGTCGTGCCCGATCGTCACCAAGTCCGCAGGTGCAGAATTTGGATCGACAGCCACGATTTCATTGTTTGCTTGCTGGTAGTACCAAGCAATTTGCGGTGAGTAGTTTACAATGATCTAGTCGATCGGGTAAGAGAAAAACCAAAAGTAGCATGACTAAGTTTGTATTCGTCACTGGTGGCGTCGTTTCAAGCATCGGCAAAGGAATAGTCGCCGCTAGTTTGGGACGACTGCTCAAATCGCGCAACTATTCAGTCTCGATCCTCAAACTCGATCCTTATATCAACGTCGATCCTGGCACCATGAGTCCGTACCAGCATGGAGAAGTATTTGTCACCAGAGATGGAGCGGAGACAGATCTAGATCTCGGACACTACGAGCGATTTACCGACACATCGATGTCCAAACTCAATAGTGTCACCACTGGTTCGATCTATCAAGCGGTAATTAATAAAGAACGGCGCGGTGACTACAATGGCGGCACGGTACAAGTCATCCCGCATATTACCAACGAGATCAAAGAGCGGATCGATCGAGTTGCCAAAGATACTAACCCCGATGTGGTAATTACGGAGATCGGCGGCACCGTCGGCGATATCGAATCTTTGCCGTTTCTCGAAGCCATCCGCCAGTTTCGCAAGGAAGTGGGCAGACGCAATGTCATTTATTTGCATGTCGCGCTAGTACCCTGGATTTCGACGGCAGGAGAAATGAAAACCAAACCGACGCAACACTCGGTAAAAGAACTCAGATCGATCGGGATTCAGCCAGATATTTTGGTCTGTCGCAGCATTCAGCCCCTACTGCCAGGGATTAAAGAAAAGCTCTCGGAATTTTGCGATGTGCCAGTCGAATCGGTAATTAATGCGCCGGATGCCAGCAGCATTTATGAAGTGCCGCTAATTATGGAACGGGAAGGATTGGCTTCTCAAGCGATCGATCTGCTCAATCTCGAACAGCGGACTCCCGATCTGACTCAGTGGCAAAATTTGGTCGATCGGATGCAGACATCTACCCAGGAAGTTAAAATCGCCCTAGTTGGTAAATATACCCAACTTGGCGATGCCTATTTATCTGTAGTTGAAGCTCTCAGACATGGCGCGATCGCCAATGGTGCCAAATTAGAAGTCGTCTGGGTAAATTCGGAAGATCTAGAGTGCCACGGTGCGGCCAAATACCTCGCTGACGTGCAAGGGGTGGTCGTCCCTGGTGGCTTCGGCATTCGCGGCGTAGAGGGCAAAATTGCCGCCATTCAGTACGCTCGCGAACACCAGCTGCCCTTCCTGGGATTGTGCTTGGGCATGCAAGCTGCGACGATCGACTGGGCGCGAAATGTGGCTAAACTCGACGGTGCTCATAGTTCGGAATTCGATCCCGAAACTCCCAATCCGATCATCGATCTACTCCCCGAACAAAAAGATGTCGTCGATCTCGGTGGGACGATGCGCTTGGGCTTATATGCGTGTCGCCTGGAAGAACATACTCTGGCGCACAAGCTCTACCAGCAAACCGCCATCTACGAACGCCACCGCCATCGGTATGAGTTTAATAATGCCTACCGAACTCAGTTTCTCAACAGTGGCTACAAGATCAGTGGCACATCTCCCGATACTCGCTTGGTAGAAATTATCGAACTCCCATCCCATCCCTTCTTTATCGCGACGCAATTTCACCCCGAATTTCAGTCTACGCCGAGCTTACCTCATCCTCTATTCAAGGGGTTGATGTCCGCAGCTTTGGCCAGAATCGTTAGCGTCCCCAAACAGCCGGAAGATGATACTCACGCAGAACTAGCCTTCGTTGGCGGAGCATCTCAACATGAAAATCTCATTGCGGACTAATGTACATAACCTCACCTGAATCGACATTTTGAGATGGTTGTTAGCAACATCGATCGGCTTTTTTATGAATAGATCCTCACACATAAACACCGATCGATGGCGGTATATGGATAAAGATGCTCGGGTTCAGAGCACCATCGACACTCTCCGACAGCACCTCGATATCGATCGAGTTGTGGTCTATACATTCAATTCCGATCGAGTCGGTCGAGTCACCTTTGAATCGTTGAGCGATCGGCAGTTGTCAATTCTCAGCACTAGTGGCGCGGACGACTGTTTCAATAGTGAGTATACCAAGCTGTATGAAGATGGCCGGATTCGGGTCATGGTTGATATTGAGTTAGAGCCGATTCAGTCTTGCCATCGCGAATTTTTGCGCGGATTGAAGATTAGATCGAATTTCATCGTGCCGATTTTAATCGATCGCAAATTAGCAGGCTTATTGGTCGCTCATCATTGTCAAGCTATTTACGATTGGAGTGCGGCTCATATTCAAGTGATGCAAGCAACCGCGCAGGATTTGGCGACGATTGGTAATTTGTAGGAGCGGCGAAGGCGATCGCTATTCAACAGACAATTGCTAGCGTAAGCTGGATCGCGTTATCGATCGTCACACTGTTTGAAAAGATGAGCGCAGTTGGCAATAGATCGCTAGAGCACAGGTTAAATCTAAATTAAAGGTAGTAGTAATCAAGATGGCGTTAATCGTACAAAAATATGGGGGGACATCAGTTGGTTCGGCAGAACGGATTCAAGCCGTCGCGCGGCGAGTGGTGGCTGCTGTCAAAGCTGGCAACGATTTAGTCGTAGTCGTTTCGGCAATGGGGAAAACTACCGATGGCTTGGTCAAACTAGCGCATGAGTTATCCAGTCAGCCATCCCGCCGGGAAATGGATATGCTGCTAGCAACGGGCGAACAGGTGACGATCGCGCTGTTGAGTATTGCCATTCAAGAACTGGGACAACCCGCCATCTCCCTCACTGGCGCGCAAGTAGGCATCGTTACCGAAGCCGAACATACCCGCGCGCGGATTCTAGAAATCGCTCCCGATCGCGTCAATCGGCATCTCCAAGAGGGTAAAGTCGTGGTGGTGGCTGGATTTCAGGGCGTGAGCGCGACGGGAGATCGAGATATCACCACCCTGGGCAGAGGCGGTTCGGATACTTCGGCTGTCGCGCTAGCTGCCGCGCTCAAAGCTAGTGCCTGTGAAATTTATACCGATGTCCCGGGCATTTTGACGACCGATCCTCGGCTCGTGCCAGAGGCTAAACTACTGACCGAAATTACTGCCGATGAAATGCTCGAACTCGCCAGTTTGGGTGCGAAAGTATTGCATCCCCGCGCGGTAGAAATTGCCAAAAATTATGGCGTACCTTTAGTCGTGCGATCGAGTTGGACGGACGATCCTGGCACCTGGGTCATATCGCCAGCACCTCAGCCCCGCCCGCTGACCGGTTTGGAGATCGCCCGATCGGTCGATGCCGTCGGCTTTACAACCGATCGCGCCAAGATTGCGATCCTCCAAGTACCCGATCGGGCGGGGATTGCCGGCCAATTATTCGGCGCACTCGCCCGCGAACGCGTCGATGTCGATCTGATCGTCCAATCGATCCACGAAGGCAATACCAATGACATTGCCTTTACCGTCAGCAAACAGGCCATCGGTCGCGCCCAGGCGGTCGCTGAAGCCATCTCGCCCGTCCTCCATGACAACTTTGTCCCCAGTCACGATCGCATCCTGGTAGCAGGCGATATCGCCCAGGTGAGCATCTCTGGCGCGGGGATGATCGGTAGACCTGGTGTTGCCGCTCAGATGTTTAGAACCCTCGCCGATGCGGGGATTAATATCCAAATGATTTCGACTTCGGAAATCAAAGTCAGTTGCACGATCGCCAGCAGCGATTGCGATCGGGCGATTTTGGCACTCTGTCAGCAGTTTGAGATTTCCACTTCTTCTAACGAAAGTCAGATTCCGCCAGTTGAGGCACCCTCAGTACGCGGCGTCGCTCTCGACCTCGATCGAGCGAGATTAGCTATACTGCAAGTACCCGATCGACCCGGCATGGCTGCCGAACTATTTGGAATCTTAGCAAAGCAAAATATTAGTATGGATGCCATTATCCAGTCCCAACGCACGCGCGTCATCAATGGGGTGGCTACCCGCGATATTGCCTGTACGATCGCCCAAAATGATGCCGTCGATGCCAAACGCGTCCTCGCAGATGCTGTCACCAAACTCGGCTGCGGTGGAGTCGTTGTCGATGAATCGATCTCCAAAGTCAGCATCGTCGGCGCGGGGATGATTAGCAATCCTGGCGTCGCCGCCAAAATGTTTAATGCCTTAGCAACAGCAGGGATTAATATTCAGATGATTTCGACTTCTGACATTAAAGTAAGTTGTGTCGTCGCTCGATCGCAAGGCATCGATGCACTCAAGACCGTTCATCAGGCGTTTGGATTGGGTTAGGCTTTAGGTTTTAGGTTTTAGGCTTTAGGAAATAGATTTGTAGGTTGGGTAGAGTGAAGCGAAACCCAACAGCATGCAATGTCGATCGCCCTGTGCTAATTATTAATCGAGCGTGCCGTTAACATTGGGGTTGTTTGGTTTCGAGGCTCGACCTGCAGCTACTTAAGACTCCGAGTCTCCCGTCCCTAGTCACCGATTCAGTAACATTAAGTGGGTTTAGATCTAACAATTAAGCCAATCTCTGTCGATGAAATCGAATCTGTCGTCATCCTCGATCGCTTATGCTTTGGAGGATTGTGGTCGATCGATAGTTATCGGCGCGAATTAACCAATGACAATAGTCATTTTTTGGGCGTGTCGATCGATAGAACCTTGGCACCAGAAACATCTGGCATCATCGGTTTCGGCTGTTTTTGGGCGATTCTAGATGAGGCGCATATCACCTTGCTCGGCATCCATCCGCAGTATCAACGCCAAGGATTAGGCACATTATTACTCACAGCTTTATTAGACAAAGCTCGATCGATCGAGATGGCTCGCGCGACATTAGAAGTTCGTGCCTCCAATCAAGGCGCGATCGATTTGTACGAACGATTTGGTTTCCAAACTGTCGGTCGCCGCAAGAAGTACTATCAAGATACTGGCGAAGATGGCATCATCATGTGGCGCGGTGGCTTACAGCATCCCAATTTCACCCATATAGTTAACGATCCAGTTGAGTGATTGTCGATTGTTACAGGGGTTGTTCCTGATGCGGGGGTTCTGCGGGCAAGGGAATAAATTCAGTCTCTCCAGGCACTGGCTCGAATCTGCCTTGCTGCCAATCTTGCTTGGCGCGATCGATCCGTTCTGGACGACTAGAAACAAAATTCCACCACTTAGTGCGATCGCCAACAGGTTCGCCACCGATGACCATACACCGAGCGGTACGATCCGCCGAGATCGACACTACCGCTCCAGCTTTGAGTACGACTAAGCGGTGTTGCTCGATCTCCGTACCCTCAATTTGCAATCCTGGGGTCACGGTATAGATCGCTCGTTCTGAATAGTCACTAGGTAGCGTAAACTTCGATCCTGGCGCGAGTTGCACGTCTAGGTAGATCGTTGGTGAAAAAGTTTGGACGGGGGAAGTGCGGTTGTATGCTGTACCAGCAATGAGTGTGAACTCGACCCCATCTGCTTCCCATTTGGGTAAATCGCTGGCGGGATAATGCTCGAAGGAAGGCTCTGTTTCTTCAGCTTCGGCTGGCAGTGCCACCCAGGTTTGAATCCCGTGTAACGTAGCTTCCCGATTGCGATCGTTATCTGGCGTACGTTCTGAATGAGCGATCCCGCGTCCGGCGGTCATCCAATTTACTTCCCCAGGCCGAATTTCTTGCACGGTACCGAGACTATCGCGATGCATTAAGGCACCTTCAAATAAATAAGTTACAGTAGCGAGATTGATGTGTGGGTGCGGTCGCACGTCTACGCCCTGACCTGGGGGAAACTCAGCGGGGCCGAGATGGTCGAAAAAGATAAACGATCCGACCATTGTCACTGCCGCTGAAGGCAACAAGCGGCGAGCTTCAAAGCCACCTAAGTCTTGAATATGGGGTTCGATGAGATGAGTGAGGAGATCGACCATAATCGCTGTAAAGAGATGGGCATGGTTATCTTTAATTATCGATCGCATCTTTAGCAGCTGGCTATTTGTCGATCGTCAGCAATACCAGATTTAATTTTTGTCCGGTTGTGCCCAGCGTGGCGATGAATAAAAAGATCGTAGTCTATTGGCGATCGAGAGATGAGTATCGGTTTGACAGTTCTGTTGGTAATTATCGGCGTGGTGTTGCTCTATTGCGCCCTGGAAAAATTCTCGAATAAATCTCGTGCCGACGAGATTTTTGGTGAGTGGCAGCGCAAAGCCACTGTCGATCCCGAGACGCGACGGCGGACGATCGTCATGGCCGGACACGATATGGAGCGCGTCGAACGCTTACTTGCCAATGCTCGTCGCAATAATCCCGATCGAATGGAGCAATGGTACTGGGAGAAAATCTTGTACGATTTGGAACGCGATCGCGGCTTGTAACCAAGTTACTTGCTAAATTTTAATAATTCTTCTAATGCTGCTAAAAGCTTGACTTCTACCAGCAAAATTTCTTTGTCTGCATTGAGCTGAATCAACCAACTCACATTGATGGTGAAGTAATTAGTTTTGACTTTACCGTTGATATGATATTGAGACAGATCGTCATCTCTAAGCAGCAACATTCCTGATTCAGGCCAAAAGCTCATCCCACTAGCTTCTGTTTCTAGATATGCTGCGATCTTCGCTCTACCCTCGATCGGGTTTTCAAACGGCGGAGCCAACTGGCCGCGCTCGGCAAATAATGCAGCGGCATCCTTAAAATCACCACTGTTCAATCTCACGAAATATGCAGCGATCTTGGGTTCGTCGATGCCCTCAATTTTGACTAATAATTCTAAATCGCTAGCAGTAGATTTATTCACGATCGGCAGTAGCTAGTTGGTAACAATATAAATAATCGCGAGCTAAATCGGCACAAAGTATCAAGTGTTTGCTCTCAATTTCGCTCTGCGAGTATATAAATTATCAAAGCACAATCTAGAAGTGAATTCCATCTGTCTTTTGACCGATCGTCACCTCCTCCAAAAGTATGTATGACTACCGATAAGATTGTGAGTATTGTAGAGAAGATGAATTTAGGACAATATTGTGACAACTGTAATTTCAAATGTCCATCCAGAAATGACTGACGCTTTTATGGCGTTAGATACCGACCAAAAGCTCGCCTTATTATGGTTTATTTATAAAGAGACTGGCAAATCAATTACACCGGCTGCACCTGGAGCCAGCACTGCCGCACCAACGATCGCCGAAGGCTTATTCAAGCAAGTTGCCGAAATGAGCCATGAGGAACAATTACAAATTCAACGGGATTTGATCGAAGGTAAGAATAGTTTGATTAGTCGGGAATATGGCGCACTTAGCGATACCACCAAATTGCTATTCTGGTACTTATTAGCTCAAGGCATGGATCGGACAGAAATCATTCCGATGCCAGCCGACTATCAAATGTCAGAAGCCGCAACTCAATGCATGACCAAACTTCAAGCATTGGACTATACCGAACAAATTTCAGTTCTCCGCAATTTAGTTGCTAGCATGGGTGCCGATCCCGAGACGAATGCTCATGATGAGGCGACTGGTTTATAAACAATTAATCGATCGACTGAATGCTTAATTTC
>NZ_JANPGM010000150.1:0-7360 GCF_031423935.1 Chamaesiphon sp. VAR_69_metabat_338 | reverse complement strand
CATTAAACTTTTCTCTCAAAATAGCGTAGAGGGATGCCAGCAACTCAGTCCGCGTAGGCGGACTTTGCAACATTAGCCACGATTTCAATCGTAGGCGACTAATTAACCAACAGTACCTTCCAATTTCAGACTCAACAATCTATCCGCTTCAACAGCAAATTCCATCGGCAGTTGATTAAAGACATCCTTACAGAAACCACTAATCATCATCGAAATCGCATCCTCTTGGGAAATCCCCCGTTGAGCGAAGAAGAATAACTGATCCTCACCAATCTTAGAAGTCGATGCTTCATGTTCGACTTTGGCGGTTTGGTTCTGAACTTGGATATAGGGGAAAGTATTCGCTTGCGCTCTGTCGCCAATTAGCATCGAGTCACATTGGGAATAATTTCTCGCGCCTTTCGCTGTCGGATTCATTTTGACTAAACCGCGATAGCTATTCTTCGATTTTCCGGCAGAAATCCCTTTGGAAATAATCGTACTGCGGGTATTTTTGCCCACATGGATCATCTTGGTGCCAGTGTCAGCTTGTTGAAGATTATTAGTCAGTGCGACGGAGTAGAATTCACCGACGGAGTTGTCGCCGACTAAGACACAACTCGGATATTTCCATGTAATTGCCGAACCTGTTTCTACTTGCGTCCAGGAAATCTTGGAATTTACGCCTTTACATAAACCGCGTTTGGTAACGAAGTTGTAGATGCCACCTTTGCCAGTTTCATCGCCAGCGTACCAGTTTTGGACGGTGGAATATTTGATTTCGGCGTTATCTAGTACCACCAATTCGACGACAGCGGCGTGAAGTTGATTGGTATCGAATGCTGGTGCGGTACAGCCTTCGAGATAGGTGACGGAGGCACCTTCATCGGCGATGATGAGTGTCCGCTCGAATTGTCCGCTATCTCCGGTATTGATCCGGAAGTAGGTGGATAAATCCATCGGACATTTGGTGCCTTTGGGGATGTAGACAAAGGAACCGTCGCTAAATACGGCGGAGTTTAAGGCTGCAAAGAAATTATCGGCGATCGGGACGACACTACCCAAGTATTTCTCAATCAATTCGGGATATTCTTTAACAGCTTCAGAGATCGAGCAGAATACAATACCTTCTTTGGCTAATTGTGCCTTAAAGGTGGTGCCGATCGAGACGCTATCAAATACGGCATCGACAGCGACGTTAGAGAGTCGCTTTTGCTCGTTGAGGGATATCCCCAATTTTTCAAAGGTTTCGAGGAGAATGGGATCGACTTCATCCAAACTGTCCAACTTTTTGGCGGCTTGTTTGGGGGCGGAGTAATAGATGATATCGTTGTAATCGATCGCGGGATAGTCAACGTGCGGCCAAGTGGGTTCGGTCATCTTGAGCCACTGACGATAGGCGCGCAGGCGGAAGTCGAGCAAGAATTGTGGCTCGTCTTTCTTGGATGAAATCAGCCGCACGATGTCTTCGTTCAAGCCGCGCGGAATCTGGTCGGACTGAATATCAGTGACGAATCCGTATTTATAGGGTTGATTGACTAAGTTTTGGACTACAGTACTACTCATCGATCGCCTGTGTTCTCTCTAGAATAAGGATGGTTAATATAAACGGAGTTGCTGCGGAGATCTGACCCACCCCGCCCTTCGGGCACCCCTCCGAGGAGGGGATTTTACCCAATGAGGAGGGGAATTGAGATTGGGGAGTAACACAATCTCAGTCGAGACTGACTTCGGCTCGATCGGCAACCACGAAGGCTATTGTGAAATCTACTGGCTGGGCGTAGACAAAAGATTGTATACTAAAACAATGAGCTGATTGTTTAATCTCATTGTATCGTAATTTAACAACATAGTTGTTGCTAAAGTAGCAAAACTAGCGAAAAAGTTTTATTTGCATGTCTGCGCGCGACCATTTCTCCCCACCCAGTACCGATATGATCATAGATCAGCAGTCTTCGACGAAACAGGACATCCTCGAATATCTCCTCAAACAGGGTCAAGCGATCGCCCAAGACTTAGCAATCGCCCTAGACATCAGCCCTCAAGCGGTGCGCCGCCATCTTAAAGATTTACAAACCGAAGATTTAATCGTTTATCAGTCAGTTTCGGCGGGGACGGGTAGACCGCAGCACATCTATCATCTGAGCCAAAAAGGACGCGAACGCTTTCCCGACAGGTACGATCGATTTGCGATCTCGTTCTTGGATACTTTGGTCGAAAATATCGGTCACGAGCAGGCTAGCAAGATCCTCCACCAACACTGGCAAAAGAAAAGTATCGATTATCGGCGCAAGCTCGGTAATGGCGTGTTGCCAGAGCGCGTGGCGAAGTTGGTCGAGTTGCGCCGACAAGAGGGCTATATGGCCGAGTATCATCCTCTAGACGGACGAGATGACAAATTTATCCTGACTGAATACAACTGCGCGATCTCGCAGGTCGCAACCTCGTTTCCGGCTGTCTGCGGACATGAGTTGGAAATGTTTGCCACAGCACTTGCTGACTGTCAAGTGGAACGCACCCATTGGCTAGTTGATGGCGAGCATCAATGTGGTTATTTGATTTCGATGACTGGCAATTAATCACCAAATCTCAACTCATGAATGACACACAATATTTAACCCACGCTGAGGCAGTAGAGGTCGAGCAAGCCTTGTTATCTACCCATGAGAAGTTTTTGACTCGGATTACGATTTCTTCGCTGCGAATGCTCCAACAGATTGCTGCGCACGAGGGAGTTAAAGTCGAAGATCTGACTCCTCAGCAAATTATCAAGTGGTTCGAGCGCGATGCGGAGCTGAAGCGATCGCAAGGTGATACGGCGGGATCTCTACAGTGGTAGAGATCGGGGCGGGGAGACTGGGGGACTAGGCTAAAACTCTGTTGCGATCGATCGGTATGTGTTTGAGAGTTGAATCTGCACGATCGATCCCGCCTCGATCGAGTATTGACGATCGGGCGATGGTTAGCAATAGACATGAAAAACCCAGGCTGTTTATCGCTAACGATACCTGGGTCGTGAGATCGCGATCTCAAGCGATCGCCACTGAATCTGGATCGGTAGCTAGAGGCTAAAAAGCTATTTTTAAAAACCTCTACTGCTAAACGATGTCACGGTTTAGCGTTGTTGCGGAACGCTGTTTTGCTTGTTCATTTCTTGGAGTTTGGATTGTTGTTCGGGCGTGAGGATCTTATTTTGCTCGGCGATTGCCGCAGATTGGATGGCTTTGAGCTGAGTTTGTTGGTCTGGTGTCAGGGTCAAGCTGGGGTTTTTGCCCTCTTTCATTGCTTGCTGAAGTTGTTGTTTTTGGGTGGGGTTAAGTACAGCAATCTTCTTTTGCATGACAGTCTGCTGAAGCTTGACTAACTTAGCTTGTTGATCTTTAGTCAATTTGAGCTGTTCGACTGCTTGAGTCTGAGGATTGCTGCTGCTGTTGGTGTTAGGAGTGGTAGTTGGAGCTGGAGTTGTTTTTTGAGTTACGGGTGTCTTGGTGGCTTGAGCAAAGCTAGGTGCGATCGAGAGCGCAACGATCGATATGGAGCAAAGCGCGGTTGATACAGCAGTTAAAGTTAATTTTTTCATAGGATTAGAATGCAAGTCTTAAGTTAAAGTTTGACAGAACGTTAGAGTCGATTTTGATTGTGACACTTTTCTGATGACTCCGCTAGCACCCAAAATGTTCGTTAGTAGCTAGATCTTTTGCTGTCACGAGGATACAGAAAATTTAGAGTTAGTGTTGCCATTGACGCGGAGATCGCTAAATTAGAATTTTGCTCTGACAGTAAATTCGTAGTCGCCACCAGCTTCGAGCTGATAGTCCCACTGCTTCAAGAATCGACCCAAAGCGTCTTGAATCAACGCACGTCCGAGGGCTGGCTCGACAGTCAGTTCCAAATTTCCTTCTCGGCAGCACCATTGGAAATCCCAACAAAAATCTCCAGCACTCACTTCACCAACCACCTTCCCAAATTGCCAAGAGTGCTGGGTGACGCGCACGCGAGCGGTTGTTTCTGGTAATTGACGTTTGGCCATGATTGAGATCGAGGTCTGCCAAAATAATTTATGGATATTTAGATGAATGATAGCTCAACCAACTCCAGATGGGATCGGTAGATGGCGATTCTCTTCGAGACGACAGAGCCGAACGAGTTTAATTGCATCTCGGAAATTGCCAGTAATTTTCTGGTTTAACCGATCGGCTGGAGCTTGGCTAATTGTTGGGGTGCGGCGATTTGGGTAAATAGTTTCCGCGCGTGTCGTTCCCAGTAGATCTGGCTTTGAGTCAGATCGCCAGCTTGGTACCATGTCAATCCGGCTTGATAATAGGCGGCGGCAAGATCGCATTTGGCACCGAGCCTGTCGAGAATTTCGATCGCTTGTAAATGCTGCGCCTGTGCCGATGGGAAGTTGCCTTGCAAGCGATCGAGTTGTGCTAAACCAGTGAGGGTGCGACCTTCAATTTGCAGGTAATTGCCAGTGCGACAAAATGTCAAGGTTTGCTGATAAATCGAGCGGGCGAGATCGTATTCACCCAAGTTAGTATAGGTTTGGCCGATAATTTGCAAGAAAAAGGCACTACTACCAGTCAATTTTTGGCGATTGGTGAGTGGTGAAACCTCACTCAATAATTGTCTGGCGCGATCGAGATGGTTCAGTTCGGATTGAACTAATGCCAAGCAAATAGTTGCCTTTTGTACCCAGCGATCGCCACTAGTATTTTCAGCCAATTTAATTACACTCTGAAATAGTTCGCTAGCTCGTGCTAAGTCCCACAAGTCGATTCGATACAGACCAATGCTTAGTAGCGAATCAAGATGCAATATTTGCAAACAATGTGCGCGATGGGAACGATCTGCGAGATCGATTGCCGATAAGGCACTCGTTGTATAATCGAGCGTCCGTTGTTGGATGGAGATCGCTCGATCGACTCGTCCGGTAATCCAATAAAGATCGCCGAGAATATTCTGGAGTTCGGCGAGATCTCGATCTGGTGCTAATCCAACAACAACCTGCTCGATCGCGATTAAAATTGGTTGGATTGAGCCTAGTCGATATAAGCTACTAGCTAATGGTAAAAATTGTCCCCATTGATTGTGTCGCGGCTGGAGTAATACTTTAGCCGCTCGCCCAAAATCATCGATCTCTAGATAGTGATAATACGCTTCTAAAGCGACTATTGCCGTGCGATCGTCGGTAATTTTAGTAACCGATTCAGTCCAATAATTAGCAGCAGCTTGATGCGATTTAGTCCAATCTTGAGTAGATTGCAACCGAGCGATCGCTTCGGCTCTAATTGCGGGATGCAGCCAGTACCGACCGCAGTGCGCCTCGATAAGCGATCGATTGTTGAGTGCAGCGAGGACTTTGATTCTGCGCGATGGTTCGATCTCCCACAATAAGCATAGTAAAGCATCCACATCAACGCGACTGAGATCTTGATAGCGATAACAGCCAGCTCGACAGAGTAATTGATAGGCGTCGGGATCTAAAGTTGCCAATCGATCGAATTGATTGCTAATTAATTGTTGCAAGCCGATCTCTACCGACTGCAAACTGCGATCGGAGCGGAGATAAACCGTAATATTACTAGCAAAATCAGCCTGAATATTGCCAGCAATAATTTCCATCGCTTTGGCATTACCACCATAGCTATAATGCAATGGTGCGAGTTCGATATCGGTGGCATCGATTTGTCGATAGCTAAAATAAGTTTGCCATGTTTGCAGATCTAAACCCGATAATCGATAGTGATGGAGATTGAGATCGATTTCACAAAGTCGATCGCGACTGGTAATTAAAGTGATACCGAGTAGCTGGCGATCTGTTAACACTCTTAACAGTTCGAGATAGTCGCGCCGAGCGAGTACGATCTGGCCATGCCGATCTAGTACTGGCTCTAAATTATCAATTAAAATGCCAATTTTGCGAGTACTTAATTGCCGCTTCAAGCGTAATAGCGATATGCTAAATTCCCGTCCGGGTTCGCTCTGCAAATCTTGCCGCAACCATTCTTCGACAACGATCGCCGCTGGCGTAATTTGCGCTGTCTCTTTGGCCATGACTAATTCTAAAATTAGCTCGCAACCAGCAGTTTTTAAATACTGCTGTGCTAACGTCGTTTTGCCGATCCCACCTTCGCCGACGATCGCGATCGTGCGTTGTCCCTGGTAAATTAACTCATCTAAGCTCGCGATCGCGCTTTCTCTCCCGATAAACTGACGATTGACGATCGGTTTTGGTGTCGAGCGCGGTGCATTGAGATGCCGTTGCAAGATCGATTTGAGATTGGTTTTAGTGACGCGTTCGCCAAATAATTGCGTCAACAGTTGCCACAAAGCGGCGGCAGTATCCTTGACGTGTCCCTCTGTGCAATGATAGTCTGCTGCGATCTCCACGTACTTGCGGCTCAAATATACCTGGCTGACGATAAAAATTTGGAGATCGTTGAGATGGGAGCCTGTCTCGATCGCGAGCGTTCGATCGAGCCAATTGATGGCAGTATCGATATTCATCGATTAGGGGGTAGGGAGTAGAGGTTAGGGGATAGGGAATAGCGGATAAAATTTAGGATTTGTTAATTCAGTTACAACTAACAACTACTCGTTATTGTTTATCGATTTCCGACTTTTTCCGACTTATTACTAGTATAAGATTGCCGACTCGATCCGACTGACAGTATTTATGCGGAAGTTTATATTGGGGATAACACCTCAGTATTGCTACGCAAGTTATGACTTTAATTCTTACCAATCGGTTTAAAAATCGAACTCAAACTGATTTCTCGATCGCGATTCAACCTTTACTCGATCGTTATTTTCAGCCAACTTATTTAACCGATCGCTTACAAGAGTTACCAGCTCAATTCGATCGTCCGCAGCCTCGGAAATGGGCGCGAATCGATTGGCGCAGTATCAACCCCGACCTCGTCACTGGAATTGAGCTGTCGCTATTTTTAGCCATTCTCAAAGGGGCGATCGATACCGAAGCCCCGATTGGCGATTATACCCATACTAGTCGCCAATATCTCGATGCGATTCATCCGCAGATGGCGACATTTGTTGGCGGATCGATCGATGCTGAGGGGAATACTAATAGCAAAGGAATCTGGGAGTTAGAAGAATGTCGTCACGCACCGGCACTGATGGTAATTTATCATCGCTTGAGTGGCGAAAAGATCGTTCCTAATCCCAAACTCGCACGGGCTTATCAACCCAGTAATTCTCCCGACAAGGATCTTTACCGGCATGGTTTATCGCGAATTTTTACTGAATATGGTGCTACCTGTTTATATCTGTGGCTAATTGGGCATTCTACAGGAACACTGCAACAAGTATTAATCGAAATGCTCCAAGATGAAATCAACCATTTGATTAAGTATTGGGG
>NZ_JANPGM010000149.1:0-14793 GCF_031423935.1 Chamaesiphon sp. VAR_69_metabat_338 | reverse complement strand
TGTTTCTCGATTTTGGCGATCACGGGGACTTCTTTGCCCGCATTGGCAATCAGTTCTTTGATTTCGAGGATATCTGCGGGATTGCGCACAAAGCTCAAAGCGACCCAATCGACACCTTGATCGAGGCCAAACATCAGATCCACGCGATCTTTATCGGTCAAAGCTTTAATCGAGAGGTAAACACCAGGGAAATTTACGCCCTTATTGTTCGATAACGTGCCGCCAACGACGACTTCGCAGTGCAATTCGCTCGTATCCCGATCGACGCCAGTCACCACCATCTCCACCTTCCCATCATCGAGCAGGATCGTCGAACCGACAGGGACTTCTTCAGCGAGGGTGTCGTACGTCACCGAACTGATCGTCTGCATCCCAGGAATAATTTTACTCGTGAGCGTGAAGGGATCGCCGTTTTTGAGGACGATCGAACCATCGGCAAATTTACCCAAGCGAATTTTTGGCCCTTGTAAATCTTGCAAGATCCCGACAGGTTGATTTAGTTCAAAAGATATTTGCCTAATTAAGCGAATGTTGGCTAGATGATCGTCATGAGTACCGTGGGAAAAATTGAGCCGGAGAGTGGTCGCTCCGGCTTGAATCAATTGTTTCAGGACTTCAGGGCTACTGGTAGCCGGGCCGATAGTAGCAACAATCTTCGTTCGGCGGAGGGAATCTCGCAATTGCATGAAGTTACAGTCAAAGGATCGAAGGAGCAAAGACAAGGCGATCGTCCTGGCAAGCTAACGCTGGGCACTTAAGACTCGGACGCAAAGAATCGGGGCTAATAATCTAGATCGCAAATTCGGCCAGTGATGTCCGATCGGTCGCAGATAACACTGGATGGTAGCACAGAACCGTTGTTAGTTATTGGCGATCGATCTATAAGTTCGGAAATATGTGGCGATTGGCGATCGGGACTACCGATTCCGACAGCTGTGACGATCTTGACAAAAACGCGTAAAGAATTTTGAGAACTAGATGTCAGTTTGTAGTAAATACTCGGGATAAATAGTATAAGAGAGAAGCTATCGCTCGCACGCAGTTAAACAGTTTCGATCGCCATTGCCGCGCGAATCGATTCGAGATCGAGATCGCCATGCGATACTGACATCAAACCACGACGAGGTCGAATCTCGATCGCGAGCACTTTTGTTACCGCCACGTTCCTTCGCTGCCAAAATCGATCGCTTTCGCACTTTTAGATTACAGTTTCCCTACCCCGCGTGTCGCAACTGTCACCCGCAAAGCCCTCATGACAATTGGTAATCCACCCCATCACCCACCCCTAATCCTCATTGTTGATGACGATGAGTTAGTGCGCTCGATTCTGTGCGAAAAAGTCATGCATGATGGTTATCAGGTGATGACAGCAAGCAACGGGGAAGAAGCACTGGTAATTTATCAACAAATCCGCCCCGATTTAGTACTGATGGATGGGGTGATGCCAGAAATGGATGGATTTGAGTGCTGCGAACAGTTACAACAATTGCCTGGTGGCGATTTGACGCCAGTATTGATGATTACCGGACTCGATGATAGCGCATCACTCGATCGAGCCTACGCTGTCGGTGCGGCAGACTATATCACCAAACCGATTCACTGGGCGGTTTTGCGCCAACGCGTCAAGCGCGTCCTCGACCAGTCCCATTTGCATCGGGAATTAGAAGCCTCAAATCTCGCCCTCCGCCAAAAATCTGAGGAGCTACAGCAGCAAAATCATCTGCTCGAACAATCCAGAAAAGCCGCAGAATCGGCAAATAAAGCCAAGAGTGCTTTCTTGGCAGCGATGAGCCACGAAATTCGCACGCCGATGAATGGGGTGATTGGGATGACGGGATTGTTGCTCGATACCGAACTTACCCCCCAACAACATGAGTTTGTGAGTACGATCCGCCATAGTGGCGACGTCTTACTCACCCTGATCGATGACATTCTGGACTTCTCCAAAATTGAGTCGGGAAAATTGGAACTAGATTACCAACCGTTCGATATCCGCGATTGTATTGAAGAAACCCTCGATCTCCTCGCACCTAAAGCCGCCGAAAAAAATCTCGAACTCGCTTATCTAATCTACAAAAATACACCAAGTTGTCTGTATGGCGACGTCACGCGCATTCGTCAAATTTTAGTCAACTTAGTTGGTAATGGTTTGAAATTCACCAATGCTGGTGAAGTAATTGTCGGTGTCACTGCCAAGCAGATTAAAGCGGATGAAAATAACCCGATCGTGCCTGACGAGCCAAGTTATGAAGTCAGGTTCGTTGTTAAAGATACGGGTATCGGGATTCCCCAAGACAAAATCGATCGCTTATTCAAAGCTTTCAGTCAAGTCGATTCTTCGACGACCCGTAACTATGGTGGCACTGGTCTGGGCTTAATTATTAGCAAACGCCTGACCGAATTGATGAATGGTAAAATGTGGGTCGAAAGCAGTGGGACTGGTGGCTCTAGTTTCTTTTTTACGATCGTCGCTAAAGCAGCTCCACCTTCGGCGCAATCTTTTCATAAGGAGCAACATCAGCCCACTCAATTACAAGGCAAACGCTTATTAATCGTTGAAGATAATGCCACCCATCGCAAGATTTTAGCTTTGCAAGCTCAATCTTGGGGGATGTTCCCGCACCCAACCGAATCTGGAGCCGACGCGCTCAAATTGCTCAACTTGCGCGGACATTTCGATCTGGCGATCTTGGATATGCAGATGCCCGAAATGGATGGTTTGACCCTCGCTCAAAAAATTCGCGAGTTTCCAGAATATCAAAAATTACCCCTGGTCATGCTCAGTTCTGTGAGTATCAGTCGCGCCGAAATCGAAGCCGCCCACGTAGATTTTGCGGCAACTTTAAATAAACCAATTCGGCAATTTCAATTGCAAGATGTGTTAGCACAAGTTTTAGGTCAAGATACCAATCGATCGAGCGCAATGCTCAAGTCAAAATCATCGAGTTACGATCGGTTTCAAGCTGCTTTTCCCTTGCGTATCCTGTTGGCTGAAGATAATCTCGTCAATCAAAAAGTTGCCATCCATATGCTCAAAAGAATTGGCTATCAAGCTGATGTCGTGATGAACGGTTTAGAAGCGATCGAGCGACTCCAGCATCATCCCTATGATGTGATCTTAATGGACTTACAAATGCCCAAAATGGATGGCATGGAAGCGACCCGCCGCATTCTCAGTGAATTTCCCGAACACCGCTGTCCGACCATCATTGCCATGACCGCCAATGCCCTAGAAGGCGATCGGCAAGAGTGCTTGGCAGCAGGGATGCATGACTATGTGACTAAACCTGTGAAAATCGAACAATTAGCTCATGCTTTGAGTCAGTGTCAGCCGTTGTTATTAGTTTAGGGGATAGGGAATAGGGGATAGTAAGAATACCGTAGGGTGTGTTATCGCGGAGCGTAACGCACCAAAAGTTGACAAACATCTATATACAATGACATTTGTCAAATAAAGAAATGGCTTTTGAGTATGATTATACGATTCAGTTTCGAGATACGGATGCGGCTGGGGTGGTGTATTTTGCGAGTATCATATCGCTCTGTCATGTGGCTTATGAAGCTTCGCTGATCGAGTCGGATATCGATCTCAAATCATTTGTTAGTAATCCAGAATTTGCAGTACCGATAACTCACGTAGCGGCTGACTTTTTACGACCATTGTATTGTGGCGATCGAGTTTCGATTTCACTGACACCGGCAGAAATAGATCGCGGTAAATTTGAGATTATCTATCAAATCTTGACACTAGATGCCGCAGCAACCGAACGCCAAAATTTGGCAGCGACTGTCACCACCAAGCATGTCGTCATCGATCCGCAGACTCGCAAACGTCAAGATTTGCCCAGATCGCTTGGCGAGTGGCTAGTCCGGTGGCGTTAACCAAGCACTTGCCGCCGATCTGATTCGATCGATAGTTGCCGTGAGCGCAGATTGAGATCGCTAATCGATCGGCTATTTGCAGTATTAATTCGAGCTTAATTATTGCCGCATCGAGATTTAGGGCTAACAGCATGACTGGAGCCAGCGATCCTCTTGTTCCGAGTGCAATTTGGCCGAGATCGCTACCGGCAGGTGGAGCGCACTCTAATGACTTTTGTCACTTGCCAGCAGCAATCGATCTCTGAAATAATTAAGCAAATATTAACAACCAATTTAATCGTCAGATGTTGCTCTGAGCAACAAATACAAACAAACCAGCACATGTAAATTAGCCCTAAATCACTATTCTCCGTATAAAGACAGATGCCGCGATCGCCCTTTACAATTTATAGTTAATTGCATTTAGGCTGAAACCTGAAGTTGGTGGCGAGCGATCGCTCCCCCCTAGTTCTAAAATTCGGTCGAAAGAATATTGTCGAAATGGTGCTTAAGACCCAAAAAGTGGGGATTTTAGATCTATGGAGAACAAACATTATCATTGCCAGAATTGCAGCCTATGATGTCATTGCCCGATACTTCCCCAGAACCAGTTGTCCATCCAGAACCCAGCACGCTCGAACGACTAGAAACATTTATCTATCTTGCGCCAGCGATCGGATTATTACCTTCAATGTGGGCCATCTATCGCGGCCAGCGAGACAAGCAACAATTAGCCGCCTGTAGATTATCTATTTTGCTGGCTTTGGGCTGGTTGAGCACTTATGTGAGTTTAAATGTCGGTGCAGATCTATCCGGCGCATCCGCCCTGGGATTCCGGCTCTTATTTCTGAATACTTTAGTCACCTCTGGCTATTTCATGACTAGCTTGTGGCTAATGATGTTACTCTGGCAAAAGAAATCGATTCGACTGCCTGGAGTTAGTGCGCTAGCAGAGCGGACATTACGGCAGCGATAGTCGATCTAGGCGCGTTCTGCTGGCGATCCTGGGTGAGATCGTCTCTACCCTACTCAAATCGCCACTTGGCGATTCGGGATTCCGAACCAAGCGGCCAAGAAACAAACAATATAGTGTAAGCTGACGCTGTGACCAAAGGCATCACACCCTGACTAGATCGATCGACTCAAGATCGCCAGGATTATTAAACCCCACCAACCCCTATTAACCCGTGAGTAAAGTGGAAGCTAGAAAAGTAGATCGGCATCGCCAGCGCGCGAGTAAACCAAATCCCCCAATGGTACGTCGTCAGCAAGCCAAAAGGCGGCGGAAAATGCCGTTATTCCTGTGGTTGGGACTTGGTAGTATCGGTGCCTTCTCGGCGGCTGCTGGGGCTTTCTTGGCTGTCTCACTGACGGCAACACCATTACAACAGCGCGCTCTATCCGCTGCCGATGCCGCATTCTTCAAACAAAATGGCCGGGAAGCTTTCTCGCGAAGTCTGTTGCAGGTACCAGAAGTTTCCAAGCCAGTCAATATTCTATTGCTGGGGATTAAAACCAATATCTCTGACGTCAAAAATAGCAATGGTCAAGAGCGCAAAAAAACTGGTTATGATGCTGAAGTTGACTCCCTAGACGGCTTGTCGGATACGATGATGCTGCTCCGCTTCGATCCGCAAACCAAACGGACGATCGTTCTGGGCATACCTCGGGATACCAGAATCGAGCGAACTGGACATGGTGTTGAAAAAATTAATGCAGTAGACCATCAAAGTGGCCCTGCGGCGACAGCACAGGAAGTCAGTAAGGTTTTAGGTGGGGTGGCGATCGATCGCTATATTCGCGTCAACAATCTCGGCGTCGCTAAACTGGTAGACGAACTCGGCGGAGTCACCGTCACGGTACCCAAAGATATCAAATATCAAGATGACTCCCAACATTTCTACGTCAACCTCAAGGCGGGTAAACAACATCTCGATGGCATCAAGTTACTAGGACTACTACGCTACCGTCACGATGCCAACGGTGATATCGGTCGAATGCAACGCCAGCAAATGGTTATGAAAGCTCTAATGGAACAAGCTCTCAACCCGATGACCCTGACCCGAATTCCCCAGCTATTTTCGGTCATTCAACACCAAGTCGATACCAATCTCACCGTCGAAGAATTGCTAGCCTTGGGTGGCTTCTCGATGCAGAATGGCAAATCGAATATGCAGTCACTAATGATGCCTGGTGACTACAATGGCGATGGGAAACATGGTACGAGTTATTGGCTACCTGATGAGAAAGCGATCCAAAACATGATGGCACGTTATTTCGACCACGGCCAAATTTCTCTAGAACAACCCAAAGCTGAAAATCTCCGCATCAATATTCAAGATACCAGTCACTTCCCAGATGCTACTACCAGGTTGATTAAGCGATTAAATAGAGCTGGCTATCAAAACGTCCATCTCGACAGCAACCTCAAAATCAAAGAAGATCTTACGACTAGTCAATTTATCGCTCAAAAAGGCAATCCAGAAGTTGCTGAAGGTTTATCGAAGATTTTGGGATTTGGGGAAGTAAAAGTCGATAGTTCGGGCAATTTATATTCTGATGTGACGATCAAACTCGGTCGCGATTGGCTCCAAAGAGAAAATGACTACAAATCTCTCAATCAAAAAGTTAGGTAGTTTTCAGTAGAAAGCAAGGGAGGGTCGATCGACTCTCCCTTTGTCGATCCAGATCCCAACTTAAAATACTTCGTTTTCCATTCCCAACCACCATTCGCCGAGATTCATCATATCGCGGTGAATATCCTCCAATCTCACAATATATTCTTCTGGCGACAAATCGGGTTTAGCTTCTGCCAACTTTTGCAAGCGAAGTTGCACCAGTAGCCATGATTTACCCATCCCATCCGTCTCTTCGATATATTTGGCTAATTCATTACTATTCATATTTACGTCGATCTGGCGATCGAAAAAATAGGATTAAAACATCTTTACTTAAGGAGAAATAGAATCGGAGTATTCACTGTCCTATTCCTATACCCCCATAACAGAAAGTTAGCTATCAATTATCAATTATTAACTAAACCTAAGCTTTCTGCGTTTTGGCATATCGATTATTTACTTCAGTCCAATTAATGACATTCCACCAAGCAGCTAAGTAGTCAGGACGCCGATTTTGGTATTTGAGATAATAGGCATGTTCCCAAACATCATTGCCCATAATTGGATATAAGCCTTGGGAAATCGGACTGTCTTGATTGGGGGTAGTCAAAATTTTAAGCTTGTTCTTATCATTCACCAACCAGACCCAACCACTGCCAAACAACTTGGTACCCGCTTCATTAAATTGCGTCTTGAAAGTATCGAACGACCCGAATTGCGATTGAATTGCCGTGGCGATCGCGCCGGTTGGGGCACCACCACCTTTTGGCCCCATAATCCGCCAATACATCGTGTGATTGTAATGTCCGCCGCCATTATTTCTAACGGTAGTTTGAATATCCTTGGGCAATGTCCCCAGACTCGTTAGCAGTTGCTCGATCGTTTTGGATTGGAGCTGGGGATATTTAGCGATCGCTGCATTGAGATTTTTGACATAAGCAGCATGGTGCTTGTCATGATGAAATTTCATCGTCGTGGCGTCGATATGCGGTTCTAAGGCATTGTAAGCATAGGTAAGTGGCGGCAGTGTAAATACCGCAGCTTTGGCAGCGATGGTCGTATTATCGTCTGCCCAACTGGATTTAGCAGATCCAAAAAAAGTATATGTCGCACCTGCGCCGAGTAGATAGAGAAAATTACGTCTGGTTGTAATCATAAATTCGCTGCGAGGATGAGACACTTCCTCTAGTCTGGCATATTTCATTGCGTCATCGCTGGTGGCGTAAACCGAGATCCCGACTGTCGATCGAGATCGGCAATCTGACAGCTCATCGATAATACCGTCAGTAGCGGCGATCGGCTGAATCGATCGCAGGCGAGTTAATCTGAGCGTGGAATTCAGGTAAACTGTGGAATGGAGAAATTATATCAATAAAATTTAAGCTCAATGGAAATCGGTCAACAAGTCAAAGTTTTTCGTCTCAGAGATCGCGTATCTAATGGCGTTGTGAGTAAACTAGGTAAAGTAGGTACTATTACAGAGTTCAAAATGACAGATGGTAGCGGCGTCGGTGCTGTCGTCCAGTTTGAAGACAAAACTAGTACCTGGTTTTTTGAAGATGAACTCAAAGTTGTAGAATAATATGCCCCAAATTCTCACCTTCCTTGGTAAAGGCGGTTCCGGTCGCACTACAGTGGCGATCGCCGCTGCCAAACAACAAGCTAACCTGGGTCGGCGGGTATTATTTGTCAGCCAAGATCCCACGCCCGCGACGGGGATCTTGCTGGGTGTTCCCCTCACAGATAAACCCCAATCGATCGGCGCAAACCTGGAAGTAGTATTAATTTCGGCCACGGTCGCGATCGAACGGGGCTGGGAAGAAGTCAAGCAAATTGAGGCGCGCTATTTGAGATCGCCCCTATTGCGCAATGTGTACGGTCAAGAATTGGCCATTTTGCCAGGGATGGATAGCGCGATCGCGCTTAATGCCCTGCGCCAGTACGATGCGAGTGGCAAGTACGACACGATCGTCTACGATGGCACTGGCGATCTAACTACCCTGCGGATGGCCGGGATGGCGGATAGTCTGAGTTGGTATCTCCGCCGGTTTGTCGCAGTTGTGGAAGAATCAGACTTGTGGCGGACGGTGGCACCGATTATGCAACCAGCAATCGCAGCGATTGCCGCGATTGCCTGGACGGGCGAAAGCGGAGTCTCTGCCCCCATGCAAGAAGCCAATAGTTTTCTGGCCAAAAGTCAAGCTGTTATTGGCAATCCCCAGCGCGTGGCGGGTTATTTGATCGCGACCGAGGAGCCAGTGGCCATTGCCACAGCGAAATATTTATGGGGAAGTGCCCAGCAGTCAGGCTTGACGATCGGTGGTGTGTTGCTCAATCGCGGGACGGTGACGGAGGCGATCTCATCCGAATTCGATCCCTTGGGGATATCGGCGATCCCGACGCGAGTCGGTACCGATTGGCAACCCTTAATCGATGCGATGCCCGACTTTAGTCAGGCGGTAATGGCACCCAAACCGATCGCCATTGACATCCCCAAGCGCGAAGTCAGGCTGTATTTACCTGGTTTTGATAAAACCCAAGTAAAGCTAACGCAATCGGGGCCAGAGGTGACGATCGAGGCTGGAGATCAACGCCGCAATATTGTCTTACCACCGCAGTTGAAGGGATCGAGTGTCACTGGTGCCAAATTTCAGAATGGCTATCTAATCGTGTCCTTCTAGTTAATGTTGAGGGAATCGAGTGTCACTGGTGTCAAATTTCAAAATGGCTATCCGATAAACTTTAGTTGCAAATTGGAACTAAAGTTTATCGGATCGATTCTCTATCGATACCCCGACAACTTTCTGAATTCGATCGCCTAACTAGCATCTGACGAGTAGATCTAGATCGAGCCATTCAGCTGCACCGTTTACGATAGATCGTCAGCTATATTGTGAATTGTAGTCAGTATCGATCGCAGCCTTAATTTAAACCGAGGGGACAGGAGCAAGCACCAGATGACGCAGGTAATCACAGATCGCATCGCCGCCGAATGGGAGACTCGGATCGCCGCCGAATGTAGCGATCGCGATTCAACTACCCAAACAAGCATTCTCAACTGGTTGCTGGGCGAAAATCGCGAACGGCTCGAAACCCTCGATCCCGAACACCTCAAAATTGCCAATCGCGCGATGGATTATCGCTTGCGGATCTTGGTGCAGCGATACTTGGGCTTATCGCCAGAGCGGGCGTACAAAAATTTGATGCAGCGGCTCGGTGGTTTGGCGATTTTGCGAGACAAAATTCGCGCGTGGTTGACACTGAGTAACGATCGTCAGCGGCAAGTAGTAGATGTTTTACAAGAAGTAATTCAAGAACTGCTGCAAGGTGATAAATACATTCAACAGCAAATCGCTTGGATCGGACAATGTACCAAAAATCCGCGCCTGCGGGATACATTGCTATTTGCCAGTATTGAGGAATATTGCCTGCGTCCGGTGCGCAATCAACCCTTACTCGCCCATCGTTTTGTCAACTATCTGCGGCGATCGCAAAAAGGTGGCGTGACTAATGTCCCGCAAAGCGAGCTAGTCAAGCTGGTGTCCGATGAGATTGTTAGCGATAGCGATTCAACTTTTAGCTTACTCGATAAACAAGCTCAGGATCATTATCAACAACAGCAAGAGTGGGAGGCAACGCAAATCGCTCGCGACAGAGTTAAGGAGACACTTCACGATTATTTAGTCGAACATGTTAGCCCTGAAGCCGGAAAATGGCTGGCTCTCTATCTCCAAGGTAAGACACCAGAAGCGATCGCGATCGCCTTAAAAATAGATGTCAAGCAAGTCTATCGTCTGCGCGAGAAGATTAATTATCATACACTGAAAGTTTTTGCAATAAAAGCAGAGTCAGACTTGGTTTCGCAGTGGTTGCACATCTCTTTAAAAGAACATAATCTCGGCTTAACTCCCCATCAATGGCAGCAGTTTTGCGATAATTTGGAACCCAAGCAACGCGAGATTATGCTGGCATTAAAAGCCGGAACTGCTGTCGAGGAAATCGCCAAATCGCTCAAAATCAAAACCAACCAAGTAATGGGCGAATGGAGTCAGATCTATCTGGCAGCTCAGGAAATGAGAACTAATTGATAATTGATAATTGATATTGGAACTGCGTTCCAAATTAGATTGTAGGGTGTGTTATCGCGAAGCGTAACGCACCAAAAAATAGCTCGGTTTGCACAATTTAGTTAGTTTGCTCCCAGTCTCCCAGTCTCCCCTCTCCCCACACTTCCAGAAATGACTCAAGCGATCGCAACTACTACTCCGACAACGCCAATTTACGTGCCGAAATTAGCTTATCAAATCGGCATGTCACAGCCGCAGACTCATCTATTTGAAGTCCGCTTCAACGTGAGTAATTGGCATCATGAAATCCTCGATGTCAAAATGCCTGTCTGGACGCCAGGTTCGTATTTAGTCCGCGAATATGCCAGACACTTGCAAGATTTCGTCGCATCAACCAGCGCGGGCGAAAGGTTAACTGTTATCAAAATTGCTAAAAATCACTGGCAGATTCAAACTAATGGTAATAGTGAAATTATTATTAGTTATCGGATGTTTGCTAACGAACTAACCGTACGCACGAATCATTTAGATGCTACTCACGGCTATTTCAATCCGGCGGCGTTGTGTTTTTATATTCCTGGATATGAATACTGCCCGATCGACATAAAGATTATTCCCGCTCATCCCGATTGGCAAATTACGACGCCATTACCCGAAATTAGCCCCCAGACATTTCTAGCAAATGATTTCGATACCTTAGTCGATAGCCCGTTTGAAATCGGTAGTCGGCAAATTTATGACTTCACCGTACTCGATAAGTCTCATCAGCTAGTTGTCTGGGGTGAAGGTAATTTCGATCCGCAAATTGCGATCGCCGACATCAAAAAAATCGTGGCAGTCGAAGCCAAAATATTTGGCGGACTGCCCTACGAACAATATATTTTCTTACTACATCTCTCGCCTAGCGGTGGTGGTGGCTTAGAACACAAAAACTGCTGTTCGCTACTCTATCCTCGCTTTGGATTTCAAGGTAGCGAGAAGCACAATCGCTTTATGCAATTAGTCGCTCACGAGTTTTTCCACCTCTGGAATGTCAAACGTATTCGTCCGGCTGCGCTCGAAAAATTTGATTATGAGGGGGAAAATTATACTCCCTCGCTCTGGTTTAGTGAGGGGACGACTAGTTATTACGATCTGATAATTCCCAGACGAGCGGAGATTTATGACGAGAAAGAATTTCTCACGGAACTGAGCAAAGAAATTACCCGTTACCTGACAACACCAGGGCGATTGGTGCAGCCATTAAGCGAGTCGAGTTTTGATGCCTGGGTGAAACTATATCGTCCCGATGCCAATAGTTCTAACTCGCAAATGTCTTACTATCTTAAAGGCGAGATGGTGACATTGTTGCTAGATTTAACGATCCGCGATCGTACGGCTGGAACTAAATCTTTCGATGATGTTTTAGTGGCCATGTGGGAACAGTTTGGTAAAGCCGAAGTTGGTTTTACAGAAACCCAGTTAAAGCATATTATTGAATCGATCGCGGGTACAGATCTGACCGAGTTTTACGATCGATACATTCACGGTATTGAAGAATTACCATTCAATGAATACTTAAAACCGTTCGGCTTAGAGTTGCAATCTGGCGAAGCAACTACTCCACATTTAGGACTAAATGTTAAGCATGAAAACGGTCGAGAAGCAATTAAATCTGTAACGGCTGGTTCTCCCGCCCAATTAGCTGGCATCGATCCTGGCGATGAATTACTGGCGATCGATGGGTTTAAAGTAACTGCTGAAAAATTAGCCGATCGACTTAAATTTTATCAAGCCGGACAACAAATCGAGCTGACAGTTTTTCATGCCGATCGCTTGATGACTGTTTCCGTAATTCTCGCGGCTCCACAACCCCAGCAATATCAATTACAAGCATCAGTAGATACTGTCGATCGACAACGCCAATTATTTAAGGGTTGGGTTAGCCATCAGTAACCGTAACTCGATCGCTAAGTGGCGAGAGTTGTGCAGGTTGAAGATTGTGTATCTATATAACCCATAATTACCTTGTATTTATGAAGGTGTTAGGGGGTATATTTATCGTTGCTGGTCTTATTTTATTGTTCTTTGCTCATGCTTAGATTCAGCTGAGATATTTCATAACCGTTTCTGGCTGACGATCTCCATCTAAAGATCTCAAATAGATTCTACGTTTGCGGCGATAAGCTGGGGATTTTCTACCTGCTCGACATGGGGTTGATAGATTGCCAGATCGAACCTTGACAATCATTACAGTTCTGACCAGATATTCTGTACCGGATAATCGCTAAACGCTGAATCAGCACTCATTAGCACTAAATTCTGGCTAATTGATTGGGCGATAATGAGCCGGTCGAATGGGTCGGCATGGTGAAGAGGTAATGTTCGATAGACATTGAGAGCGTCGAACAGAATCGGCAAAATTTGAATATTTAGTCGATCCAGGATTCCTGCTAATTCATGGAAATCAATGCCTAGATCGAGCCTGCCTTTGCCGACTTTGATAGCAATTTCCCAAAGACTGGCAACACTGATGGAGATGTCATTCTCAGTCGGTTCTAGCAAATCGGTCATCGTTGAGTTCAACTTAGGATTTCCAGCGATGTACCAAATCACAATGTGAGTATCGATGAGCAGGTTCATAGATTATTGGTAATCGGCAAATTCTTCTAGGGGGGCATCAAAGTCATCAGAAATCGTGACTTTACCTTTGAGAATGCCGAAACCATTACGTTTTGGGGTCGTGGGACGATTTCCAATCTGGGAATCTGTGCCGACACGGCGGTGAGTCAGGTACTCAACATAGTGCAATGCCTCGACTTGGAGCGATTCGGGGAGCTGCAAGAGAAGTGAATTAATGCTCGCGATTGCGTTAGTTTGTGACATGACGCCTGGTTCCTTGTCTATTGGTTCGATTTTAGCCTAGATTGGGCGAGAGCGGAGACATACCTTAACTGTTTCCGGCTAACGATTCGGCAGATCGACAATCGTTTCCAAAGATCTCAAATGGATTCTATATTTGCTGCGATAAGCTGGGGATTTTCTACCTGCTCGACATGGGGTTGATAGATCGCCAGATCGAACCAGAATGTCGTCCCGACGCCGACGGCACTGGTAATGTGAATTTGGCTGTGATGTTTTTCGATAATATTTTGGACGATCGATAATCCCAATCCAGTGCCTTCTAAAGTATGGACGCGGTTCTCGACGCGGAAGAAGCGATCGAAAATTGCCATCCGATCTTCAGGCTCGATGCCGATGCCAGTATCGACAACCTCAACTCTGACTACTTCAGAAACGATCCCATTAATCTCTTCACCTGCCTCAGGAGTCAACTGAGCGCGATAAGCGCGGAGTGTGACCTTCCCATCGGCTTTGGTAAATTTGAGGGCATTACCGACCAGATTTGCCAGCACCTGGAGGATCAGATCGTAGTTTCCTAAGATCGAAGGGAGATCGGATTCGATATCTTGACACAGTTCGATGCCTTTATCTCTAGCATTGAGCTGATAGGTGCGCAGGGTTTGTTCGATCGAGCGATCGAGTTCGACTGCATCGAAAAGATAAGTGTGGGATGATTCTAGTTTAGATAGATCCAAGACATCGTTCACTAATCTCGTCAACCTGTCGGTTTCGCGGTTGGCAGTATCGAGAAATTCACTACGTTCGGCAGTAGTTAACTCATCGCCATATTCATGCAGCGTTTCGATGAATGATTTGATATTAAATAATGGCGTTCTCAGTTCGTGCGAGACATTACTGATGAATTGACTTTTCGCTTCATTGAGTTCGACTTCGCGCGTAATATCTTGTACCGTCATCGCGATCGCTCGGACATTTTCTTTGATCGGATCGAGGACGTTGGTAATTAAAATTCTGACTGTCCGTTGGGCGGGATGGTTGAGGGTAATCCGAAATTCTTCACCATCGAGTTTACCCGCTGCCACTTGATACAAAGGACGGGCGAGTTCGGCAGAAACGCTACCGGGCAAGACATGCAGGATATTTGTCCCATTGAGATCGAGCCGATCCCAGCCAAAAAAGCGGCGAGCGTTGGGATTTACCAAGACAATATGGAGATTATTATCGATCAAGACAGCACCGTCAGCGATCGTCGTGACGAGGGTTTCTAATTTTGCCTTCTCAGCCGTAAGTTCATCGATATTTTGTTCTTCAAATATCTCTAATTTCTCCGCCATTTCATTAAAACTGCCGATCAATTCGCCCAATTCGCCGCCCAATGGTAAATCGATCCGTTGTTTAAAATT
>NZ_JANPGM010000148.1:0-1742 GCF_031423935.1 Chamaesiphon sp. VAR_69_metabat_338 | reverse complement strand
TTTACACACCGGATTTAGTATTAGCCCTATCCCCTATTTCAGAGCATCGATCGCTGCTTCCATTGTCGAGGCTAGTTTTTGCAACTGCTCGGCAGAGTGAGTCTCTAGATAGACGCGGATCAGCGGCTCGGTACCAGAAGCACGCAACAGCACCCAGCTACCATCGGCGAGATAGAATTTTACGCCATCTTTCCGACCGACTTCTTTAACGTCAATTCCCGCGATATTCGTCGGCGGTTTTTCACTATAAGTCTTCATCACTGCTTCTTTGTGCGCATTGTCTAGATGTAAATCCAGACGACGGTTGGACAGAGGGCCACCCGCTTCGGCGATGACTTCGGCAACCATCTGGCTCAAGGGTTTCCCTTCATAAGCGATCGCTTCAGCAATCAGCATATCCGCTAGGATGCCATCTTTTTCGGGAATGTGGCCGATGATGCTCAAGCCGCCAGATTCTTCACCACCGATCAAAACGGGGATAATCCGCATCTGCTCGCCGATATATTTGAAGCCGACAGCGGTTTCAATTAGGGGGACGCCATGCTTAGCAGCAAAGTTGTCGAGGAGGTGGGTAGTCGCCACCGTACGGACGATCGCGCCCGTTTTACCTTTGTTTTTAATTAAATGCTTGGCTAGAACTAGGAGGACGGTGTTAGGCGTCAATACGTTACCCAGCTCATCGACGATCCCAAATCGATCGGCATCGCCATCAGTTGCAACACCCAGATCTGCTTTATCCTTTTGGACGGCGGCAATCAGCTCGCCCAATAGTTCGGCCTTTGGTTCGGGCATCCCGCCCCCAAATAATACATCCCGCTGCATGTGGAAATTTTCGATCTCACACCCACAATGGAGTAAGACCTTATCTAAATATCCCCGCGAGGTGGAATACATCGCATCGAACTTAACCTTGAGCTTGGCCGATCGAATCCGCTCGACATCAAGCAGAGTATAGATAAATTTGAAATACTCCGGCTGCGGGTCGAAAGTGCTAATCTTGCTGCTATTCTTCTTTTCGGGCGGCGCATCGCTAGCACTAGCGAGATTACCGACGATCGTATCCGTGATTTCTAAAGTTGCTGGCCCTGCATAATCGGGGATATATTTAATCCCACAATAGGCAGCAGGATTATGGCTGGCGGTAAACATTAACGCACCCGCAGAATTGAGGTGCTTGGCATTGAAAGCGATAACTGGGGTCGGACAATCTCGATCGACAATTTTCACCGTCCAACCCAAATCGGCTAAGATTTCTGCTGCCGTGTAGGCAAACTTATCTGCTAAAAATCTCGGATCGTAAGCGACTAACACCGGACGATCCTGGCTATAAGCCGTGCTCAGATATGCGGCGATCGCTCGTGTGACCTTGCATACATTCGCAAAGGTAAAATCCTCGGCGATGATTCCCCGCCATCCGTCAGTTCCAAACTTAATTTGATGCGTACTGCTACTACCTGCGCTCATCATCGATCGCCTTCTCTCTCTGTGATATTCACTCTCTTTACACTATCATAAGCCGGGATCTCGAATCGTCGTGTAGTTATCAAAGCGCAGTCGATCGATAGTCTTATGCCTCATTCCTCACAATTAACCTGTAGGGGTAATGCCTTGTGCTTACCCCACATCGATGAGGGTACCCACAAGCGGCGTTTTTATGTCTAGGGTTCCCCCGAATAAAAAAACGACAAGACAGCGACTGAAATCACGCGGAGGTTCCCGTCTAGCGACACGTCTCGCTTTGC
>NZ_JANPGM010000147.1:0-11074 GCF_031423935.1 Chamaesiphon sp. VAR_69_metabat_338 | reverse complement strand
TCGATAAATAGTTACCGGACGCTGTTGCCCGATCCGGTGGGTGCGATCGGATGCCTGATCTTCGACGGCGGGATTCCACCAGGGATCCATGTGAATTACGTAGTCGGCGGCGGTGAGATTGAGTCCCGTACCTCCGGCTTTGAGGCTGATGAGAAAGACGTCGCCTTGCCCTGCTTGAAAGGCATCGACGCGGGATTTGCGATCGCGTGCGGGGGTGCTGCCATCGAGATATTGATAGGCAATTTTTTGACTTTCTAAGTATGCTTGTAAAATGTGTAAATGATCGACGAATTGACTGAAGACGAGGGCTTTATGTTTGTTTTCCAGGAGTTCGGTGAGGACTTCGCCGAAGAGTTGGAGTTTGGCACTGGGAATCGGGACACCAGCGGTGACTAGCTGCGGATTGCAACAAGCGCGGCGCAGTTTCATGATTTCGGCGAGGACTTGGAGGTGTTTTTGTCCTGGGGGTGCGTCGCTGTCGGTGAGTTTGGCGATCGCTTGTTGGCGTAGAGCTTCGTAGAATGCCATCTCAGCAGACGAGAGTTCGACTTGGAGGGTAATCTCGGTACGAGAGGGGAGTTCGGTGAGGACGTCGCGTTTGAGGCGGCGGAGAATGAAGGGTTGGATCAGTTTTTTGAGTTGGAGGCGGGTGTTGCGTTGGCGAAGTTTGTCTGCTGGTGTGTCGCCGGAACGTTCGATCGCGTTGGCAAAGCGGAGGTTAAAATCATCGAGGGAGCCGAGTAAGCCAGGGTTGATAAACCGGAAGAGATTCCAGAGTTCGCCGAGGTGATTTTCAATGGGCGTACCTGTCGCCACAATTTTAAATTTACCTTGCAAGTTCATTGCGGCTTGCGATCGCTTGGTGGCAAAGTTTTTGATCGATTGGGCTTCGTCAAGCACGATCGTTTCCCACTCGATTTTGGCGAGCATTTCGGCGACATCTTCTTGTTGCAATAAGCCGTAACTGCACACGACTAAATCTAGCGGTTTTAATTCATCTAGAGCTTGTTGTCTATCTCCACTCCCAAATTGAATTGGATTGAGGGTGGGTGCAAATTTTTGGGCTTCACTGAGCCAATTCATACAGACTGATGTCGGGGCAATTACCAGCGTTGCACCTTTGGGCGCGCGAGTGAGAATTACTGCCAGGGATTGGAGAGTTTTCCCCAAACCCATATCGTCAGCCAAGCACGCACCGACGCCCCAATGGGCGAGTCGTGCCAACCAGCGGAAGCCTTCTAGTTGATAATCGCGCAATTCTGCTTGCAGGGTAGAGGGTAGCTCGGGTTCGAGACTTTCCACCTCGCGTAATTTCTGGATGTGGGATTTCCAATATTTATCTGTCTCGACTTTGCCCACATCGTCGATCCAGTCTTCCATCGTCAACGCGGCGAGGGGGTGCATTCCCAGCCCTTTTTTGCCAGCTCTGCTAGAAACCAGCCGCAATTCATCCAGGCGTTGGCGAAACTCTTGAGTCAGCGCGAGAAATTGCCCGTCGCCGAGGGGGATAAATCGACTGGGAGTTCGATCGAGTAATGCG
The DNA here is from genome assembly GCF_031423935.1 of Chamaesiphon sp. VAR_69_metabat_338. Taxonomy (NCBI): domain Bacteria; kingdom Bacillati; phylum Cyanobacteriota; class Cyanophyceae; order Gomontiellales; family Chamaesiphonaceae; genus Chamaesiphon; species Chamaesiphon sp. VAR_69_metabat_338. The sequence goes on along the minus strand of NZ_JANPGM010000147.1, from coordinate 9,534 downwards.
AGTAACTGTTGCAGTTCCAGCACTTCTTCGTCACTAACTTTGACTTCCCCGCTAGTGGCAAACCAATCATTTTCACGGTTAATTCGCAGTTTAAAGTCGCTCAAACCCGCTTGCTTGCTCACGCGCATTTTTTCGCCTTCCGGCCATTCGATCGTCGCCACATCGGCGAGAGCTTGCAATTCTAGTAGCAATTCCAGGCAGGTTTCCGGATCTTCGATCGACCATTCGCCATCGAGTTCGGGTGTTTCTACCAACTTCGGACAAGCACTAATAATCGCCTCTGCTAGACGGCTCTCTGCTGCCAAATCGCGCTTGGTTTGCAGCCGTTTGCCATCAATTTCCGCAATTACGGTTTCACCCCCCGTGCCGGGGCTGTAATAAGGGCCTGCGGGGGCAAATGGTTGCGCGAGGATAGTGAGTTTTAAGCCAGTGCCGATCGGGAATAATTGAATGTGGGGTTGCGGATCGCTGGGGACTTCTTCGATATTCTCCGCGCCGCCGCCGATATCGGAATGGATGGTGACGAGTTGGGAAATCGAACTGATGGCTGTGAGGACGCGCTCTTTGGCAATTGCTGGCACTTCCAGTCGATTTTTCACACCCAAGATTTCGCTAATCTGGCGATGACTGTCGTTAATTTCGATCGCTTTGAGGCGCGAGGGACTCTCTTTGACAACCATTACAGGTTGCCCGATTTGGGGTTGCGGCACCATTTCCAGGACGATCTTATCCCCCTTAATCGCTTTAATCGTCAGTTCGGGTTCGCCTTTAACTATTTCGATCCGCGTCGTCGAATTACTTTCCCAAAATACTAACGGATGTCCGATCAGCGAGAGGATAGCTCGATCGTCAAATTTATATTCCGTGCCGCCCCAACTGCTAGAATTATAACTTTTCAAGTGTCTACAGACTTGAAGATCTTGCGGCGTGAAATAATTAAACTCGCTGGTATCTCGCAATCGCTTAAGGGCAATGTTCCGCCCTTTGCCCCATTCACCTTTGGCATTAATTGCTTGTTCGCGCGGTTGCAGCATCCAACTGCTACTGCCATACATCGTTATCATCCACGCCAGCCGTTGGCTATTACTGTCGCGTTCGACGGTAGTTGTCGTGGCTTTGCGATCGAGATTTGTTAGCGCGTTGAGCGAGATTTCCCACGGCTCTTTGAGTTGAATTAAGTTGACAATGCTGGCGATGCCGATCTCTTTTTGATAGGTGCTAGTTTGTTTTTGATAAAAACTTTGGAATTTTTCAGTGGGATTGAGATGAGATAAGATTCCCGCTGCTTCCATTGCCAACCAGCGATAGCCAGACGCATCTGCCTGGGCATAATATTCTTCGAGGATGTTGGTAAGTAGCTCATCGGAGGCACTTTTCTCTACCCAGTAAATGCACAGTGCGCGCATCAGAATTTCGATACTATGGTGAGTTTTGAGCGGGATAGCGCGGAGAATCATGTCGCGTCGATGCAATTGTCCCAGTTGCAGCTCGATAACATTTTCTAATACGCTATAAGTCGAACTCAGCCACGATCGATCTGCAATTGCAACTTTGACATGCTCTAGTGCCGATCGCAAATCCGCACCTTCACCCTGTCTGAGTAATGCGAGAATATAAAATAAACCGCTGGCAGTATGCAGGTAAATTTTCCGTTTGCCATGCTCTTTCTTATATGCTTTGAGTGATTTTTCATATGCAGCGATCGCTAGTCGATCTTCACCTTGCAAAAAGTAACACCATCCCCACAGATCGGCATTTTTTTCTCGCCATGTGGCTGGGAAAGTATCGAGAATTTGCTTTCCTGTTGCTAATTTACCTCGTAAAAATAGCTGCTCGACGAGTTCGAGTTGCAGCTCTGGAGTTAGGGATTGGGTAAGGTTCGCCGCTACATTTTTCAGAGTGGCAAAAGCACGATCTGCAGGGATCAAATGCGCTAGCGAGTAATCGAGAACATCGATCCAAATCGTCGCTGCCAAGTCGGGATTTAGAGTCGCGAACCAATCTGGCTCAAAGGGATTATTACAGATTTGATTCCAGAGGAACTCTGGTGAAATCGGATCTGAAGACCGAAAGTAGCCATTGTAATAATCTTCAAATTGTTCTTTGATAAAAGCTAAATTATTTTGATAAAGTCCCAATCGGACTTCCCGAATAAATTCGCTGCGATTCTCGAACTGGCGCATATTACCCATGCGATATGTCGTAATCGGTAATTTTTCGGCGACCACTTGCACCATGATTTCCAGTTTACCGGCTACCACTGCATCGCGAGTGGCAATTTCAGCGATTAAGGGAGCGATCTTAATCGTATTTTTTGGCTGAGGAATTAGCAGCTCGCTAGCAATTAATCGATCGAGATAAGGTTTGAGCATTGCTGCTGTCAAAATCTTGCCACCCCACAAGCCCGTGCCATCCAGACAATCTAAATAGAGCGTGCGGGTAATTGGTGTATAAATAACTGAAAATAATTGAACGATCGCCAGATCGATTTCTACCAAAGTCTTGTAGATCGCTACCAATCGCTCGCGTTGTTTCTCGATTTTTAAATAATTTTCAGTTATCATGGCTTTCCGTCTCCAGGCGATGATTTAGGCTAGCTTAATATTGTCGATCGAGATGATAGATACCATTATCATCGATCGCAGTAATTGAAAAAAATCTTGAAACTTAGCGATCGACCATAGCACTCCTATTTGATATGTAAGAATATCGTAGCGTAAAGCTAAAACTAGTTTATTAGTCCGCGTAGGCGGACTTTGCATTCTGTTCGCGGAGCGTCTGCCTTGCAGATACGGCGGTTTCTAACCGCTGGGGTTATAGGTAGCAACTTGGGTTAATTAGTATCTTTAGTATTACCCATCAAATAAAGTAAAGCCATCCGAATCGCCACCCCATTATTTACCTGCTCCGAAATTAAACTCAAACTCAGATCGTCCATCAAATCCGAAGTGATTTCGACACCGCGATTAGTCGGCCCTGGATGGAGAATTTTGACATCGGGATGGCATAATTTTAGACGATCGCGCGTAATGCCATAGTGTTGATGATACTCGCGCAAACTGGGTAACAAATGGTCTGTCATCCGCTCTTGCTGGAGGCGTAATGTCATCACAAAATCAGCATCTTTAAGCGCGGGTTCGACTTGCCAATGTACGCACAAATTAGAGGTGTCGATCCCAGCTCTCGGCTCCCGACAGTAGTCGGCAAATTCCGCCGGAAGTAGCGTCGGCGGTGCGGCAAGATGGACTTGGGCACCGCTAGCAGTCAGACTCCAGATATTCGATCGCGCCACCCGCGAATGTAAAATATCCCCGACGATCGCAATTTTCTTGTCTTTCAGTAATTCTAATCGCGGATCGACGGGATCGATCGTCGCACAAATTGTCAGTAGATCTAGTAATGCTTGGGAAGGATGCTCGTGCTGTCCGTCGCCAGCATTAAGAATCCCTACTTTCATCCCCATAGCGTCCATTTCGGCAGCGATGGCGTGGGGCACTCCCGCTTGTTTGTGGCGGATTACCATTAAGTCTGCACCCATCGCCAGGTAAGTTTTGGCAGTATCGAGAATGGTTTCGCCTTTGGTGAGCGAGGAAGTCGCTGCCGCAAAGTTGAGCGTGTCGGCAGACAGGCGTTTGGCGGCTAATTCAAAACTGCTGCGGGTGCGTGTCGAAGACTCGAAAAAGAGGTTGGCAACCACGCGTCCTTGCAGCGTAGGCACTTTCTTCACCGCTCCGCGCGCTAATACTCCCTGGAAGCTATTGGCAGTCTGAAGGACGATATCATACTCCGCTGGGGTAAAATCTGCCAAGGATAGAATATGTCGGCGCGTCCAGGTCATGTTTTAGGGTGTAGAGGTTAGGGAGTAGGAGATAGGGATAAGAATGACTGTTTAATCTTTTTTTGCAAACAACATTATCTCAGTCATGAGTTGCTAGTTAATAGTTACTCGCGAACTACCAGAGAATTTGGACTGGATAATTGCCAAACACTCGATCCCCCGATATTAACGTCAATCTTTCAGATTGTGCTTGGGAAATCAGCAGTCGGTCGAAGGGATCTCGATGATGTAAGGGTAGATCCCGTAAAACTAGCAAATGATTGAGGTGAATTGGTAAAATTTCAATACCAGTTGGTATGAGATAAGACTCTACTATTAGCTCAATTGGCATTCCTAGCTGAAGCTTACCCAAAGTCATTTTAATAGTCATTTCCCATAAACTAGCAATACTCAGATGTAAGCTATTGCCATCATCTTCAATTGCCTGTTGTGCTGGTTGACTCAAGCTGTTACTGCCCTCTACCAACCAAATCAAAACATGTGTATCTAACAGTAACTTCATTACATATAGTCGGCAAAATCACTCAAAGGATCGTTAAAATCCTCTGCCATCATAACTTGTCCCCGCATACAGCCAAACAAATCTTTGCGAGTCAATTTAGGTTTGGGAGATTGCGCTAGTTGTTGTTGTTGTAACCCAGCAACGACGCGAGCGATGACTTCTAACCGCTCGGCTGGATCTAGCTGCTGGACATCTGCCAAAATTTTTTCTAACAACAGACTCATTATCTAGCCCTCAATTCTACAGGTATTATAGTCGGACATCAACATAGGCGATCGGTCGCGGCATCTGACCCCTAATCTTTACAGGTGCCAGACATTGACGGAAAGGGTAATTAAGGAGAGAAATAGAATAAACCCGATCGTGTCTAGTAATGTCGTGACTAATGGCCCACTAATCAGGGCTGGATCGACATTGATGTGTTTGAATCCGATTGGTAGTAAGGTTCCCAATGTTACGGCAATTACCGAATTTGCGGCCATCACCGCACCTGCCACCAATGCCACCCAGCGTTCGTCTGGTGGCGTCCAAATTAAGGCCAGGAGAATCATGGTCAAACCTAGTCCAACTGCCGTGCCTAGCCCTGCCAGTAACTCTTTACTAAGGATTTTAAGAGTATCGGCAGCGGTGACTTCACCGACACCGAGGGAGCGAATGGTGACAGTTAGAGCTTGAGTACCGACTGCACCGCCAGTATTGGAAAATAGCGGCATAATCACGGCGAGAACGGGGATTTTGGCGATCGTATCTTGGAACGGCGCGATCGAACTAGAAGCACCGATATATAGTGCCATAATCCCTAGCAACCAGGGGAGGCGATTTTGTAACTTGCTCCACGGTGAAGATAGGGAAGAATCTTCACCACTGGCGACCCCCGCCAGTTTTTGGATGTCTTCGGTGGCTTCCTCTTGCAAGATATCGACGACATCATCGATCGTGATAATCCCCACCAAGCGATCCTCGCGATCGACTACTGGCACGGCAATCAAGTCATACCGCTGCATTTGCCTAGCGACATCTTCTTGGGAGGTTTCGGTATAGGCTTTGATCACCCGATCGCTGGCAATATCAGTAATCGGCGTATCGGGCAGGGTGAACACCAATTGGCGTAGGGAAACTACTTGCAGTAGCTTCCGGCGATCGTCGGTGACATAGGCATAATAAACCGTCTCCTTATCGCGATCGCTGCGTTTGATCTTGGCCAAAGCTTCGCCGACTGTCAAACCTTGTTGCAGTCGCACGTATTCCGTTGTCATCACCCGTCCCGCCGTCCCTTCGGGATAGCCGATAATCGTCGCTGTCGCGGTGCGTTCTTCGGAACTGAGTTGGGGTAATAGACGTTTGACAACGCCTGCTGGTAGCTCGTCAAACAGGGCTACCCGATCGTCGGGACGCATCGCTTCGATCAGTTGGCAAACTTGCGTATCGTGGAGGGCGTCGATTAACTCTTCCTGGATTTCCGTCGGCAGATACTCAAATACCGCAATCGCGCACCCCTTAGACAGTAAGCGAAAGGCGATCGCCCGTCGATCTCCAGGCAACTCGCTAATATAGTCACCGACATCTACTGCTGGTAGATGATTTAGTTCTGACTTGAGTTGATTCAAGTCAGTGATTTCGGACAATTCGATCGAACCTTCGCGACTCAGCATAAAACCTCCTAGCCCCCTCTTTCTGGGGAGACTAGCTCGTCAGATTTAAAGAAGGTTGTTAATTAATCGCAGATGGACTAGAGTCCATAACGTACATAGAAACTTAGTGCCGATATTTTTAATGAAAATTTAAGATCGACATTTCTATCGTAGCGTTGGATGCGGCTAGATCGCAATCTTAAAAATGAGAGAATCACACAGATCCCCAGCGGAGCTGCTGCCGATCGCTAAATAAACAGCTTACAATCATCAAAAGAATCTATACTCGGCGCGACTCCCACATCCAACCAACTGCGCCACCGACTCATGTCCCAACCGCTCGAAGTTACTACTCACATTATCCTGCGCGATCTGTTGCGACATCAACCCGCGATCGCGGGTTGGAACCATCACCTGACGATGTCTCGCCTCGTCGCCCGTGCCATCCGCTCGTCCACATCGGCACTGATTCAAACTGGCATCGCTACCCACCGCCAAACCGGCAAATATCGAATCAGTTATCTGATTCCCGCCCTCCTCTGGCAGGATGCGACGATCGTCGCCATTCCCACCCGATTTCAAGCCCAGCTCGTCGCGACTGAATTGCCACAACTCCAGCAGTGGCTGGGCACTACCAAACCCGTGCATTGCGGCGATGAGCCACCCCGAGCGGGATTTACAGGTTTGTGGTTCATCGATCCGCGATCGTGGTTGCGGCTGCAGTTCGATCGTCCCCACGTCGCCAGCGGCATCCCGACGATCGTCGATGGTGCTGAGGATCTCGAAGATTGGGCGCGGGAATTACTAACAGTGCGGCTCGATAGTCACGATTGGGATACATGGCGATCGACTCAAACAGCAACTAATTGGGAGCGCGTTCTAGAGATTAAAATTCAATTACTCGCGGCTTTATGGCAGCGTCCGCCCAATCCTTATAATTGTTACGTGCTCGAACCTGAAGATCGCTCGCTCGTCGAGTCTTTAGGTAAACTAATCGAGCCACAAATTTCCCCTAATTGGCAGCAATTTTACCAGGAATTTTCGCAGCCGAGCGATCGCTTAGTCTGGGCGCAAATCGATCGCACAAATGGCACATTTTCCTTAGCAATTACACCGATCGATCTCGTTGCCACCCTCGCCCCAATCTGGCAACGTCAAGCATCAATATTAATTACCAGTGCCGTCGATCTTACCGCTAAAGCGATCGGTTATCGGCAAGAATTAGGTCTAGGTGAAATGACCTCAGTTAAATTCCCACTCGATCGCCGCACCGACAAGTTTAGACTATACATCCCGCGCTGGATGCCGATGCCCAATACTAGTAAATTTCAGCCCGTTTTAGTCGATGAAATCAAACACTTATTACAGCTGACCAATGGTCGGCCAAAATTTGTCGTAATTCTGATTCAGGATACCCCCCTTAAAGCCCAAATAGCCGCCATTCTGGCTGCGGAATGGGGTCGCAGAGTCCAAGTCGATCGCACCGACCTAGATGAGTCAAATATCCTCGTTTGTGGCTGGGACTTTTGGCAACAACATCAAGACGATCTACCGACACCAGAATTGACGATCGTGGCAACTTTACCGATTCCATCACTCGAAGATCCGTTAGTTGCCGCCAAAGTTAGTTTTTACAAACAACAACGCCAAGATTGGTTTCGACTGTATTTATTACCCACTGGCTTGAGAATTTTGCATCGCGCGATCGCACCCACGCGATCTTCTCAAGGAATTGTCGCTATCTTTGATAATCGGATCGATCGCCGTATTTACGGACAACAAGTATTAACTTCACTCAGTCCCTTCAACCGCATTAATTACCACGATCTCAGTTGGCTCGACTCTGCTTAATCGATCGGCAATTGTGACCGATCGACTAGTTAAGATTTAGCCGTAATTTGGGTGCGTTTTCCCAAGATGACACAGCCCATTACTGCCACTGCAAAACCCACTGTGTCGATCGTCACCCGTTCGCCGACTAATACAACCGAGAAAAAGATCGTAAAAAATGGCTGAATGAGCTGAAGTTGGCCGATGCGAGCGATCCCTCCCAAAGCTAGCCCCCGATACCAGGCGAAAAAGCCCAGGAACATGCTAAACACGCTTACATAGAGAAAACCGAGCAGCGGCTGGGGTGCGACTGCCAAAAAATTAGCTGGTGCGTGTTGCCAGACGATCGGCAGTAGCAGCGGTGTTGACAACAGCAATGCCCAACAGATAACTTGCCACGATCCAAATGTGCGCGCTAGCACCGCACCCTCAGCATAGCCTAGAGCTGCCGCCCCAACGGCACCAAGCATGGCCAGATCCGCCCATCGCATCGAGCCGCCGCCAGATAACAATGCAAAGCAAATTACCAACGCGCTACCCAAGCTGGCAAAAATCCAAAACTGGAGTGAAGGACGTTCCCCAGCTCTCCAGACACCACACATTGCTGTCGCTAGCGGCAGTAGCCCCGTAATCACTGCGCCGTGCGAAGCTGGTGCGTCTCGCATGGCGATCGCCGACAGCAATGGAAACCCAATGACAACGCCCCCAGCCACGATCGCAAAATTGGGGAAGAATCTTCCTGGCGGAATCCTTTGACGAGTAATCGCCAGTAAAATTAATGATAGTCCTGCGGCCACGATCGCGCGACCCAAGCCAACAAAAACCGGATCGAATCCCGAAATAGCTATCCGGGTTGCTGGTAAAGTGAGACTAAAAATTAGTATGCCTAAAAATCCGTAGCCAAAACTTGTTAACTCTTGCTGTGACTGTGGCTCCGTATTCATTCCACCCTCGATCGATTGGCAAATTATGACATCATTCAGCTTAAATATCGAAGTCACATTCATTGATGATAATACTGATGAGTCGTTGGGTGTTACCCAAATAGCCGCTAACAATCTCCCAGATGCATTTGAAAAAGATACCACCATCAATCTCAGCGGCATAGATTGGCATGTCCTAAATGCTCGCCCCAAAACTCGCGCCCAATACACAAAATCCAAGCAACTAATCTTGTGGCTGAGTCCCGTAGAAACAGCTAATCCTCGCGATCTTCTCTACAGTTTGCCATCGATCTGTGCGGTAGTACCAAAGCTAACCGATCGATCGCTGTCTGGGAGCGAATTAACGCTAGCAGAAGATGATTGGCGACAATTTGAATTGATATCCGATCGACTCGCTGACAAAGTCGATAAGGAAATTGCCAAAATTCAGCGCGTGCGGGACAATACCCAAGCTGGTATCGGTTGGAAAGAAATACACATCCGCAAAAAACCCGAAATCCCGATCGCCAATCATCTCGCCCTCACCCATCTTGCCAGCCTATTAAAAGTGTCTGCTAAATCTCCAGGGATCGCATTTGATGGCTCGCGATCTCCCCTCGCCGATGGTTATTCATTGACACTCAATGATGACTTCGCTATTTACGGTATCGCCCCCAAGGGCAAAGTCCAAGTAATTGCGATCGGGCAAGATGCCAACATTCCCCCAAATGAAGAATCGATCGATCTCCTCCACCAGCTCGCTCGCAAATTCAATCTCGATTTGGTACATTGGTGTCGTTGCCTGCGCGT
>NZ_JANPGM010000146.1:0-20464 GCF_031423935.1 Chamaesiphon sp. VAR_69_metabat_338 | reverse complement strand
TCAATGGATGGCCCTGGCATCTGAACTTGGCGGCGCAAGTCGGGATTTTTTTGGTTGACGGAGTGACCTTTCATCTGCTCCTCCTGATTCCTCTTTTCTCTACTTTAACGCCACTTTGAGGCTTAAGTTGACACCACTGCCTTTCATCTGCTCCTCCTGATTCCTCTTTTCTCTACTTTAACGCCACTTTGAGGCTTAAGTTGACACCACTGCCCTTGTGGGTACCCTCATATCTACGTTATTGTCAAAGTTTTGCTGGCTGGCGGCTTATATTCAGGACTGACGATCGAAATATACGGATCGCTGAGATACCTATTTGCAGCAGTTTGGAGTTGAGTGGTAGTAATTTGTTGAATGGCATGGTTAAACTGCACGTCAAAATCGATACCCAATCCCAATAACTCGTACCAGCCGTAAGTTTGGGCTAATTGGCCGTTGGTTTGTTTGCCCAAAGCGTATTGACCGAGGAGTTTATCTTTAGCGGTTTGGAGTTCGGCATCGCAGAGCGGTTCCATGCACAAGCGATCGACCTCAGCGCGTAAGCCGCTGACGGCAATGGCGGTATTGCTGGGGTTGGTGCCCATATACACGGCAAAGTGAGAAGTATCCAAGCGAGTGGGATAAAAAGCCGAAACATCATAGGCAAGTCCGCGTTTTTCGCGCAGCTCGACAAATAAGCGGCTGGACATGCCATTGCTCAGGTAGCTATCGATTAATTTGAGGGCAATACAGTCGGGATCGTGGATGGCTGGAGCCAAGTAGCCGAGCATGACGATCGCCTGTTGGGTGGATTGATGTTCGATTTGGTATTGAGGCTGAGTGGCCACATGTGCGGGTGAGAGCGTCGGCGGATCGATCGCGGGAATCTCCCAATCGCCAAATACTTGCGTCACTAGATCGATCGCTTCATCGGGGGTAATCCGCCCTGCAAGGCTGATAATCAGTCGATCGGGACGAATGTGAGTCTGATGGTAATCGACTAAGTCCTGGCGGGTAATTTGCGCCATTGTCTTTGCCGATCCGAGACTCGATCGCGAGTAGGGGTGTTGGCCATATAGTGCCGTCCGCAGTTGGCGATAGGCATTATTAAACGGTTGCTCGGTTTGAGATCGAATTGCCTGAAGGATCAGCTTACGTTCGAGTTCGATTTGGTCGGGGGGAAAAGTTGGTGTTCTTAAGATCTCGCTAGCTAACTTAAATATGTCCCTCAAATCTGATTTGACGGTCTTCAAACTCAACTTAATGTAGTCTGTAGTCGTGTCCGCACCTAGTCCCGCACCCACAGATTCGATGCGATCGGCAATTGCTAATGCCGATAATTGCTTTGTCCCCTTGGTAAGTAGCGATGTCAGCAGTTGGGCTAATCCAGCTTTCGCAGCGGGTTCCCAGCGACTGCCAGCCGGTATGAAGAATCGCCCAGAAACAATATCCGCACTGGGATTGGCGATCGTTAAAACTGTAATACCATTAGCTAACTGCCGCCGCGAAACTGGAGGATTAATCATTGGTGAAAATAACGCTGGATACTAAATGCACGATTTAAGATCCAAGCTACACCATATTTGTAATTGGATGCAGTTCGATCGTCTCAACTTAGGCAAAAACTTCAGCAATCGTCTGCTGGATCGCCATCGCTGCGGCATAAGGGTCGGGAGCGAGCTTAATCGGTCTACCGACAACGATGTAATCGGCTCCATTGGTGAATGCCGTGCGGACATCGACGGTACGCTTTTGGTCGTCGCTGGGTGCTTCCTCCGTATTATCAACCGGGCGAATTCCTGGTGTCACCACCAAAAAATTGGCGTCTAAATTGGCTCTAAGTGCCTTTGCTTCCCGTCCCGATGAGATTACCCCATCGCAGCCGATCGCGAGGGCGCGTTTGGCTCTAGACAGCACTAGGGCATCGGGATCGCAATCGAAGCCCAGATCGTTGAGGTCGCCGCGATCGAGGCTAGTCAATACCGTCACGGCGAGGATCTTCAGATCTTGCTTCTCACGCACGGCTGCTTTTAAAATCTCATCATTACCATGCACGGTGACAAAACTAATCCCGCGATTGGTAAGTTGCCGGACTGCCGAGCCGACAGTTTGGGGCACATCAAAAAATTTCAGATCGACAAAAACTTTTTTATTGCGCGCAAGTAGCCAGTCGATCGTTTCAAAATATTGTCCGCCCAAAAACATTTCTAATCCCAGTTTGTAAAATACCACCGCATCGTCGAGTTGGGTGACGATTTGTTTGGCAAGATCGCTAGTTTCGACATCCAAAGCAAAGATTAGTCTTTCCTTGGGGTCGATGTTTTTTTGAGAAAGATAGGTAAGCGGTTCTGACATGAAACTGTTCGATCGCGTCGCAATAATACTCTTCAAGTTTAGCGGCAAACGTATACCAAAAGCGTCTGGTGGTAGGGGTAATTCATGAAGCGGCGCATCGAACGGGAGGTTCCCTCCCGTTTGTGTGCGACAAGACAGCGATTTGTGCTCGTCGGGTTCCCCGACGGTTTAGCAAATCAAGACATACCCCTACCACCAGACGCTTTTGGCGAAAATCTTATATTTCGATTAACCTCTAGCCTCAGCCGCTCTTTGCTCGTCTTGAGTTTGGGGCGGACGGTAGCCGTGCTCGAAGGCAAATCTCACGAGCTGCGATCGATTTTCTAAGTTTAATTTGGTGAGAATATTACTCAGGTGAGTTTGGACGGTACGCGGACTGATAAACAAGCGTTGGCTGATTTGCTTGTTGGTCAAGCCCTGAATTACTTCCCAGAATACCCGCGCTTCGGCTGGAGTCAATGGCAGATCTTCTTCTGGTTCTGGCTCTTTAACTGGAGCGATCGAATCTGTCGAATTGTCGCTGTATTCTGTGTCTCCCTCCCGATCTTCAGGGACTTTCTGCATCAGTCGCACCATTTCCGAGTGAATGCGGCGCGAGCGTTCGAGTTGGGCTTCGATTTTAGCTAGCAGTTCTAGCGGCTCAAAGGGTTTGGTGATATAGTCATCCGCCCCGATATAGTGACCTTGAATCCGATCTTCGAGATCTTTCTTGGCTGTGAGAAAGATAAAGGGGACTAGCTGTCCCGGTCTAGTGGCGCGGAGGCGGCGACAAAATTCTAAGCCATCCATTCCTGGCATCATGATGTCCGATACGACCAGATCTGGGGGATCTTGAGCGAACAGTTTTAGCCCCTGGACGCCAGAGGTCACAACCCTGACTGAATAACCCCGCTTTTCGAGATAGCGAGTCAGTACGGTCTGCAAAGTTTTATCGTCGTCTACTAATAATATTTTTTTCACGTTTCGATCCTTGGGGTCACAACGATTTGGTTGAGAAATGGGGTAAGAATAAAAATTAATTTAATTTGGGAGTGCTGTTTATTTATCTTGAGGATAAGCATTTAGCTATACTCGATCGATTGTGACGAGTGCTGAGGCACACCGAAATCGCCTATCTGCCTTATATATACATACATACAACTATACAACCAGGAAAGTTACTTAAAGATGTATGCAAAAGTTTTGTAGCCAATCCCCAACGGGGGTGTTCGCCTGCTTAACAGATGAGCTGATGCAATCTTGACAATCCTATTATTCCCTGTATTGGGGAAGATAGCACAGGTATCAGTATCGATCGGGCGATCGATACTGACGAAAATCGGCTGTAACTAATACTGATAGCGAGACAATCAGATTGTGCGACTCGGTATTTATGTCATTAATGAAATACGCGATTTGAACGGCGTCGATCGGTAATTACCTCAGGATACATCAATTGAGAACGCGAAGCGGCAATGGAGATGGCCGCTCGCTCGACGCGCTGAAGTCGCTAGTTGGGAGCAGCGCGGTGCATTATTCCCGACAGTAGCATTGGGGGCAACAAATGGCGATCGATTGTGGCGCAGGCAGACTCGATCGATACCGAGTCTTGCTTATCCCCCAACATGGATACCGGGACGACGAGTTGGATCTGGCTCCGCCCGTCTAATTACTTCCCGCGTCACGACGGCGGTATCGCCCTCCCCAAACAATAAGAACCGCATTAGGTATTGAATGGGATTACCTTCTACCCACCCAAAGTAAGCATGAGGGTAGCGACCGTGCTGATTGCGATCGCGAATGTCGAGTAAGATTGCGGCGATCGTATTGGGGACTGCGGCTCCTTTGGCACGGAGAATTCGATAGTTGCCTACGGTAACTCCTTGGACTTCGATCGTTTCGACAAATTGGGAAGCATCAGAGATCTGAATTTCCAAGAATAATACCGAATCTGTCTCGGGGATATGATTATCGTCGCGGACTTCGCGTTCCTTTTCATAGTATTCTTTTTCATCCCCAGCTTGCTTGCGATTGGCAATTAGCCGCACCGTGCCTTGACTGTCTTGGGCGATAAAACTTTGGGCGACTTCATCCATCTGAATATTTTCGACCCGCAGTTCGGTCGATCGCATCACGCGCGAGATCAGAGATGTGGCGACGATCGCACCGATAAACAAACTGGCAATCTTCAGACCGTCAGGTCGTTCGACCGTATTGGTAATCGTCGTGTAAATAAATACCAGCGTAATTAGGCCAAACATCAAGGTTTTGCCCAATGAGGGGTTGCGCCCATTTCGCACCGAGAGGGTAACGGCAAATGCTGCCGAACTCATCAGTACCAATACGCCAGTAGCGTACGCTCCACCTTGAGCCTCGACATTGGCTTGAAACACGATCGTCACGATAAAGGCCACGAAGGTAAAGACCAATACCAACGGACGAGTGGCTCTAGCCCAATCTGGAGCCATGCCGTAGCGTGGTAAGTAGCGCGGCACGATATTTAGCAGTCCGGCCATCGCAGAGGCTCCAGCGAACCACAAAATGGCGATCGTACTTAAATCGTAGACAGTTCCAAACCCATCACCTAAGAACTTGTGACTTAAGTAAGCTAACGCCCGACCATTTGCAGGGCCACCAGCCTTGAACTCGGCAGCAGGAATCAAGACTGTGGTAATCAGACTACTCGTGAGCAAGAAGAAGCTCATGATTAGTGCTGCCACTGTCAGCAACTTATAAGTGTTCTTAATCCTGCCGACGGGATTTTCTTCGGTTTCGCCTGGATTGCCTGCGACCAGGGGCATCACAGCTACCCCCGTTTCAAAACCCGATAAACCTAATGCCAACTTAGGAAATAACAGTGCTGACGCTGCCACCATCATTAACGGGTTGCCATGAGTGCGGAATAGCTCCTGTTGCCAATTGGTTAGAACGATTGGAGCTTGGAGGACATGCTGCATCCCGACAACAATCACGATCAGATTAAGACCGAGATAGAGTAACACCAAAACCACCGCTAGCCCGACCGCTTCCTGGAAACCGCGCAGAAACACGATTCCCAATAAAGCAATCAGCACCAAGGTGATAATTACCTCATTGCCTTTTGCCCATTCATGTACGAGCGAATTTTCAATAATGTGGGCAGAGGCGTCAGCAGCCGAGAGGGTGATCGTGATGATAAAATCAGTAGCCACAAATCCCAATAAACATAGGACGAATAACTTGCCCTGCCACCAGGAGAGGAGCTGTGCCAGCATCGAGATCGAGCCTTCGCCGTGGGGACTGATTGTCGCGACCCGTCGATAAATTGGCAACGCACCAAAGAGAGTAAGTAGGACTAAAATCAGGGTCGCGATCGGTGAAAGCGAACCGGCAGATAATGCGGCAATCCCGGGCTGGTAGCCCAAGGTCGAAAAATAATCAACCCCAGTGAGGCACATAACTTGCCACCAGGCGTGAGTCTGATGATGGTGTCCGCCATCCTTGGGACGATTCTCATTTAGCAACCACTGACCGAGGAGGGTGCGCTTTTTCACAGTTGGCATATTAGCTTCAGCTTGTTAGTAAGCTTGGTGAGATGACATTAATATGGAAATCGGGGCGCGATGCCTAAGGCTAAGATGCCTCAAAACACCAGTGTTGGTGCTGGCAGGTTGAGTACTAAACAGTGAATTGTTTATCGATCGAATCCAATTATCTCACCCTTAGCGATGCGGGTAAAATTTCTGGGTGATTTGGCAGCACTGGATCTAGACGAGGAGATGGCTTGCAGATCGCTCGACTGTTTGCAGTGCGCCTATTAGCGGGATTTAATTAACAGTTCGCTCTGAATTTACGCTGCTGTCACTAGATAACTCGATCGAATCATTTGGGTGTCCTGACGATACTTGCTAGCAGCTTCGAGTAGATCGGTTAGTTGTGCCAATTCTAATCTCAGTGGCTTGTGAGTCGCCGCAGCCAACCACGGCCAGATGGGTAGTTTGGCAAACATGCCCGCCCACAGTTGATTGGTACCGACACTCAGGGGCTGAAAATACGGAAATGGCGACGGGGGCGATTGGGGCAGTTGCAGCGGTGCGCCAGTCAGCAGCGAATTATTCATCATTGGCGATGGGCACAATAACACCACGCCACCACTAGGATCGCGTTCGACCAAGATGAGATGACCAAAATAACCAGCAGAGATATCGATCGAGACCGATGTCCGCGCGGCGATTGCCCGTGCAAACTTAGGCCGATCGATTTCGGCACTTGTGTCTGGTGCAGCCAATACTAGCCCAAAGCGATCGTCTGCATCTGTCGCCAAATTCCACAATAGCTGCCACTGCGATTGGAGCGTTCGATCGAACCATTGTACGTCTGTAAAGAAATCCGCCCGATCGAGCTTCAGGCCATAGAACACCGCCGCCCAAGTATCTTTATCCAGCCTTTGACCGTTGAAAGCTCTTCTGGCAGTCGGTTCGCCCCTTAGTTCGGGAACTCTAGCGAGTAATTTTTTGGCAGTCCCAATTTTGCGAGTTGTCAACATGGCTTGCCACTTGACCCGACTGCCTGCTGACATTTCGATCGACGGCACCACAGGAGCGACGCTAGCTTGAGCCGATCGATCCGAACTAGGAGTTTGCATGGCATCTAGTAATTAGTTCTGTCAAATACTAGAATTTTACTGCATTTACTCGATCGTGCGCGTTGGGTGTTGGTTTGTCGATGTGTCGATCGCCTCAAATAGGAATGTCTTATTGAAATCGAGGGACATGTTTGTAGAACCTATTTGAGATCTTTTGAACGAGCTAACCGATATTGGTGGGGAGGGCGGGTTCGCTTGGAATTAATCGTATTCTTTAGAAGTTTATAGCATGAACTCGCCCCTACGGTTTATCTATGAAAATGACCATACATGAATTTAATGTGTATGAATTTATAGATCTGTAGGGGCGAGTTTATGCTGGCTAATATCGATTGGTACAATCGATATCGTTGGCGAAGCCTACCGTAGGTACACGAACCCGCCTTCCCCAATAGCGGCGGTTTTATTCAGAGGCTCCCTCAGAACAAAAAACCGACAAGACAGAAGATTTCAAATGAGTCAAGTAGGTAGATTAGATTGTAATTAACTCGATCGAAATATCATGCCATTCCAGCTATAATTACTGTGCAGTCCATTTGCCGCTACGTTTGGTTAATGTAATCTCTACATCTCTAGTTGTAATATTAATGTCTTTACTACTATAAGTGTATTCATATTTCTCTGGCACGACTTGATTGTTCCGATCCAGAACCTTTTTACTGCCAAAGCTATAAATTCTTTCAATTTCTGTAACACTTATAATGGCATTTTTCTCAACCGATTTATCTGCGATCGAAGAAACCAAGGAATAAGATATTAATTTGATTGCTTTGACTTCATAAAATCTTGTAGCCCCAGTAGCCGAAGGATATTCTGGGCCTTTGTTTTTCTGTTGATACTTCTTGATAATTGCCTGCTTGATGTCTTTTAAATCTGCGGCAGAGATATTAGTTGTCTTTGCAGAATTTGCTCGCTCAGCGATTAAGTTTAATTGTTTTTTTGAATTGCGATCGAATCCCCGATCGCCAGCATGAACAATACTAGCGAATGAGAGTGTGCAAGCGATTGAGGTAGCAGCAAGAATAAATGATTTCAGCATAAATATTAGAAATATAGCTTACACCATTTAATTTACCCATGGGGTCGATCGCAATTAACATCTGCTCCGACTTGTAATCCTCGCTGTTGCCAAATTTGGATACACAAAAAGCCCGATCGAATGCGATCGGGCTTGTTTAGATGTGCTAATTCAAACTACTTAGCAGGAGCCTGGGAAGCTGGTTTATCGCCAATTTTATGCGAGACTTCAGTGCCACCTTCGGATAAAACGATCGTCGGGGAAATCGTTCCGCGATCGTCGATGCGTTTGACTACGATATTGCTGTTGGCAATCTTATCGCCGACATTGACATAGCGACTGAATGTTTCGTTTGGCAACTTGACAATAACTTGAGTTTTGCCTTCGACTTCAATTACGCCAGATACTTCTACTGCCTTCGCTTGTAATGCCTGTTCGGCACCTTGTGGCGATCGAGCGGCAATATCAGTGGGACGAGGTGTTGCTGAGGGATTAGACCCCATATTTATCGGACGCAGGACATTGCTATTGCCAACTTTAGTGTTGCTGGCAGTTTTAGCTGGAGTGGCAGAATTTGATGAATTACTTGGCTTAATCGCAACAGTAATTTTTGGTAACTTTCTGTTGATGCCAGTTCGAGGAATTGATGAGATGGATGTATCGCCATAGCGAGCGATACTCGGTTCTGCCGTAGTTGTGCCCTTGCTAGCAATTGGAGTGTTGCTAGTAACTGTCGCAATTTTAATTTTGGGCAATGGGCTGTTTACACCAGATTTGACCGCAGGTGCGGCATTTTTGATGGTAGGTAGTTGACTAGTGGCAATTTTCCCTGTGGTGGGTTGTGGTTTGCCAGATTGACCGAGGGGATCTTTCTCAGTAACGCCGCTTGGTTGAAATGCTAATGTCGCAAAGGGATTGGTACGGCCTTTGGCAACAGTCTTCGCCCAATTTTCGCCATTTGTGGGGGGAATCAAACCAGCGGCGACATCTACCGATACTGGCTTGACAGCAGAAGTTTTGGGTTTGGCTGCTACGGCTGGCGCGGGTGCTGCGGGAGTGGGTGCAGATGCTGTTGGCGCGGGAGTGGTGGGAGCCGCTGCTGCTGGGCTAGGAGTTGGGCTAGCTGAAGCCGTGGGGCTGGGGGCTGGAGTCGCAGCAGGTTTGCTATCGCCACAACCAGACATCAAAATCGCTAAACTACCGATCGCACCTAGATAAAACCAAGATTTTTGCATGACTTTCTATACCTCGCTTCCCTGAATATTCATATACATATAACTTCGATAACAGTCGGGATAATTAGACGTTTACTCTGCGCCGTTCTGTCTAGCCGTGCAGCTTCGCAACAGCTAATAACTTGTCTATTTTTATACTACCCAAATCTCTGGCTCCACTATCGCAATTGGGGTTTAATTTTCGATCGATCCCGATCGAGATCGTTACAGCATGTCTAAAAAATCTAATTGCTTCATTCCCAGGGGGATTTTCTAGGGTTTGAGCTTAATAGAATGGTGTTGCTAAATTGATGTATGAAGCATAGATTTTGCCCTCACCCCCAACCCCTCTCCCAAGCTTGGGAGAGGGGAGCCAGAGCCGGAGGATCTGGCGGGGTGAGGGCAAAGCATACCTTAAATCAGCAACACCAATAGAATTGAGTTTGTAGACATGCTCTGAGATTGGCGAGAATAAAAACTCGATCGAGTGATACCTCGATCGAGAAATCATCGCGAACATGATTAGTTTTCGTTATTCACTAACATTACTTTGAGGACATTTAGTCCTTTTTTCACATGGCGGGAGACAGTGATCACACTAATATCCATCCGCTCGGCGACTTGTTTTTGAGTCAGATCGTGCAGAAAGACAAATTCGAGAATTTGGCGGGTGTGTTGTTCGAGTGTCACCAAACTTTGTTGCAGGCGCAACCGATCTTCTTGCGATAGTTGAAAGCTCTGGTAGTGACGATCGGGTAAAAGATCTGCTAAATTATGAGCTTCCTCATCATTACCCACCGGACAGTCCAAGCTAACTGGCTGGCGGTTTTGGTACGCCATCTTGATTTCTTGCCACTCCGCTAGGGGAATCTCCAATGCTCGCGCGATCTCGGTTTCTGTCGCCGGACGTTGGTATTGAGCTTGCAAAGTTTTGGCGATCGTCCCAGCTTGTTGAATTAGCGCGAACCAACGACGCGGCATTTTTAAAACCGAACTCTTGTCGCGAAGATAATGTTGGATCTCACCTCTGATATAAGGCATCGCAAACGTACTAAAGGCAAAACCTTTAGCAATTTCAAATTTATCGATCGCATTAATCAATCCAATACTCCCAACCTGAAGTAAATCGTCATATGTTTCTTGGCATTGATTCACCCAATAGTGTGCCTCTTTGCGCACCAATCCCATGTTTATTTCTACAATCTGATTCCGCAGTCTTGCTTTGCCAGTCTGTTGGTATTCACGCAGTAATTGTAAACTGTGGTGCTTCAGATCGCATTCTAAAACGGTAGTCATGACGATTTTTCTAGTTAAAAGTTGATAGTAGAGCGCAAAAAATGCAAGACGATCGTTAGATTTTGGGACTGAAACTAACGATCTCCCAGTAGCCATCGTCCAAAGTAAATTTGAACTAGTACTGAGAAAGTGGCGGATCTAAATCTGGTTCCAAGTTGCGATCTCGATATCGGCTGCGTACTCGGCTTTAAAGTTACATCGATCGATTCAAAATTTTTAAATTCGGTTGGGATTGGTAGTCGGAATCGGTCTGAAGATCGAACCGATCGGGTTGAAGTTTAAGGTACTATTTATCTAGTAGACTGCATTTTTTTCTAGTTACTTAATCGCTCTCGACTCAAGCTAGAATATTCATTCACCCTGGCTTGTTAAGTTTAATCTCAGCATTGGTAAAATTCCATCAGTGGGATTACTAGTTGTCATGGTTCGAGTAAAGTTCGATCTAAGGCTATGCGTATTTATACTGAATCGTTTAGTTTTGAATGTTTATGATGGACTTGTTTATATTGTGAATGACGATCGAGCGAATGGTTGCGATCGCATCACTAGCTCAATGTCGATCTCGATCGCAATCTGCCACAAAATTTGGTTGTCGATCGATTGGGGAATGAAAGGACTTAGCAGCGCGCGGGAGCAAGTTGAAAGTTCAACTACTCGATCGCACCCCGCACCCAATCGATTAAGATGACGAAATAATACTATTAGCTCAATAGCGATCGTGACTGACAAAATATCGACAGAATCCAAAACCTCAACAGCCCCCGCCGAGCCTAGCTTTGGCTGGAATGAATATGCCGAGCTAGTTAATGGTCGCTTTGCGATGGTGGGATTTGTGATTTTATTAGGATTGGAATTTTTTACAGGACAAGATCTCTGGACATGGCTGGGTTTGCGGTAGAGCGGGGAGCGGCGTAAAGACTGCACCTCATCTCGATTCAGATCCCCGACTTCTCGAAGAAGTCGGGGATCTGTTGTCTGTTGTGTTGTCTAAATACTATTAAGATCCAAAAAAGCACGGTCTGTGAGCCTCACAGACCGTGCTTGTTAGTTTAAAAGTAGTGTTTAGTATCGATCGGGGAAGACCACAGGCTCTGCGCCGGAAGGGGGCAGTCCTGAAGGTGGATCGATTGGTTCGTAATCGACATAATTGGCAGTCGTGCCTTCACCCTGTCTGGTATCGTCGCGATCGTTAGTCGGTTGTGGGCGATTCTCGCCTCGGGAGGCTTCGCCAACGGCGCGGGGGCGACGGCGGCGAGGTTGGGACTCTGTAGCATCTGGATTGGCAGCAAAATCTCGTTGGCGAAGCCCCTCGTCTGGAGAATCGCGCGTTGGCTCTACTGGATCGGTGCGTTCTGCCGAGCGTCTATTCGATCTCCGTGCGGAGCGATCGGCATTCAGATCGGCATCGGGCAGAGCGCGGCGCACTGGAGCGGGTGCGTCAGATTCATTCCAGTCATCCTCATTATCCCAATCATCGTTAGGGCGACGGGCGAGGGAACTAACTTCCGCGCGGGCTGCTGTGGTACGACGGCGGGGTGATTCGTCGGCATAGCGATCTTCGGTTAACTGTCTGGTTGCCGAACGACGACGGGGTTGCTCGTCACTATCTTCATCGACACGGCGATCGCTGCGGCGAGATTCGTTACGAGCGGTTGTGGCAACGCTGTCGCCTTTAATCCGGCGACTATTGCGGGGTCTGTCGTCTAAATATTCGCGGTCTTCAATTTCGGCTTTATAGCGACGGCTGACCGGACGCTCATCTACAATTGGGCTTTTTTCCTTGGCTTGCTCGTTAAGAATGCCCCGCATTTTGATACTTTCATAAGCAAAGTAGATGGCGGAACCACTAAGTAATAACTGTCCGAATTGGAGGATCGGATCGAGTCGCCAGCCTTGGAAAATCAAAATAAAGCCGCAAATAATCCCGATCGCGGTAAAGGCGATGTCTTGATCTCGCGACAATTCGGGACGGATGGAACGCAGGAAATACAGTCCCGCTCCAGCTATGGCCAAAATAATTCCCAAAAAACTGGCTGTGTTCAGCCCAAAATTAACCATTAATTTGCTCCAAATTTAAAGCACGTCCACAGATTTCGATCGCCTCCACAACTCAGTGTGGATATCAGCGATCCTAGCAATTTTTAGTTGCAATGTGTGGTAGAGCAGCCTACCTTCTCTAGTTTGCCTCGATCGGTGCCATTCGTCCATCCGTAGATCGACCAATTTTGACGCCGCAAAACCTCAGCTTGGTGATAGCACCCAACTGAGGCTCGATCGAATCGATGTAGTGAGACTAGAAGCGTTGAACCTTATCTTTTTGACTGATGAAGATCAGACCGATTGTCGCGGGAACTACGATAATCAACCCGCCAGCCAGTAGGCTGTACATGAAATTGGCCAATGAGGGTGTCATAAACTATTTTGTCCTGAAGATCGAATTAAAAAGAATCTTTCCTCTAATTCTAGCTACTTAGTTGACCGCTGAGAAGTCTTTGTTCAAATTCAGTTGGGAGTGGGAAGCAGGGAGCGGGGAGTGAGTAGATGGAATGTATTTACTCCAAAGTGGTGAGAGTGGTATGTGCTCGATCGAGATCGAGGTTGGGGGTCGATCCCGATCGATTGTTACGCTCTAGCCGTGAAGATCGACTGGATTGCTATGATAAAGCAGTGGCAGAATATCTACTGCTCGATTACCAACTTTATCTCGATCTGTTTTGGACTAATGATCTCGAAACTGAGCAAGTTCTGTCGATTTTGCACGGTCATGCTATTTACAGCAGTCGCGATCGTGGCGGTGCTACAGCCACAGCTATTCTTAGATCGGCTGGCTCCCTCACAATCTGTCCTCAATGGTACCCTTCAGCTGCCGGAGCTACAACAAATTGCGACTCATACCCCTGTGCAAGCGTGGAGTGAGACTGGGGCAACCGTCCTGCCCTTAGCTGCCCAAATCATGATTTTGCGCAATCCTCAGGGAGTTGCCTTAGATACCACTCAAAAAGGCTATTTGCGACCGTTCTTTGGCGATTTGGTCGATCGAGTCACCGTCGTGTATCGGGCGCAATTACTCGATCGATGGTCGCAAGGTGGTAAGGAAACTCATATCGGCGGTGTAGATTCATCTGCTCAAACGTATTGCGATCGGATCTACATTCGGGCAGACTATCAACCGCACGACACCGATCGATTGGTACTGCTCGCGCACGAACTTACTCATGCCCAACAATGCGATCGCGCTGGCGGGATCGGGAAATTTGGCGAACTTTATTTTAGTGGCTATTATCACGGCGGCCAAACCTATCAAGACAATCCACTAGAACGAGCCGCCCGCAAAACCGAACGAGATTTCACCAGGCAGTTGTGCAACCGATTGGCTTGTCCGCCACGCGGTGGGCGATATTATGTCAATTACAAAGGCTGGGGAATTAAACTCCCCGTAGATATGTAAGCCTGAAACCTTAGGGTACCCACAAGGGGAAGCCCTACACAATTAATCTGCAGCAGGGTGGTTTCATACAAGAAAATAAAATGCATAAATCCCAGTGCTTAGTCTTCAACCCTTCGCCCTCACCCCGCCGTCGCCTCCGGCTCTGGCTCCCCTCTGTCTTGTCTCGCTGTCTTGACCCAAAGCCATGGGTCGGGAACCTCCGCGTGATTTGGGTCGCTGTCTTGACTCGCTTCCATGGTCGGGGAACAAAGGCGGGAGCGAGTCGCTGAACCGTCGGGGAACAAAGGCGTGCGCGAGCCGCTCCCAAGCTTGGGAGCGGCGCATCGAACGGGAGGTTCCCTCCCGTTTGTGTGCGTCAAGACAGAGGGGCTGGGGGTGAGGGCAAAAGGCTGACATGTTATATTTAATTTCGCCTAGATACCTATTTATCGATTTCTGACTTCATGCGATCGAGTGTGAGATTCATCTGGTCGAACATTTGCAGGGGTGTCATCCCAAATTGGCTCATTTGGGTATTCATCTGCTCGACAGTCATTTTCGCCATGAAGTCATCCGACAGCTCAAACCTTTTCATGAACACTTTGTAGCGATCGAGTAAAGTTTCCATCTGCTCGATAAAGACAATTTTACCGTCGCGGTCAAATTTACCGTACTTACTACCGAGCTGGGTGAGCTGTTGATAATCTTCAAACAACTGTTTAGCTTCTTGCTGGATGATGTCAGAATCAAAAAATCCCATGACGGAGAATTAGTATAGAGTAATAAGGTTAAACTTGAGAGCAAAGGTATCGCTATCTATGCGTCTACTTGCTATTTTAAGTCAGTCTCTAACTAAGTGAGAACTGCGGTTTCCCGTATTTGAGGGTCGGTTTATGTTCGATCGCACTACACCGAAAAATCGCCAATTGGCTGTCATTTTAGCATTCGCGAGTATGACGATCCCAGTGGCGGGATTTCACAAATTTTATCTGGGACAACCCGTCTGGGGTGTTGTCTATCTATTATTGTCGTGGACGCCGATTCCGCATATTGCTTCGGCGATCGAAGCTGTTTGGTATCTTACTCAAGATAGTACCCACTTCGAGAACAATGTTAACTTGTCAGTAGCCAGCAATTTGGCACCAAGCGGCAGTACACCCGCGATCGCCACTATGGCAGAATCGATCCGCGAATTGGATAAATTACGGGCGGATGGCTTGATTTCTGAATATGAGTTCGAGCAAAAACGCCGTCAATGGCTCGATCGGGCTTAATGGCTCCGCTATCTCTCATCAATTAACTGGAACTTAATTATGGTCAAAATTGTGGGCATTGCCGGTAGTTTGAGAGCGGACTCTTATAGTCAAGTCGCGCTGCAAATCGCCGCTCAAAAGGTTGCAGCTCTGGGTGCCACCGTCGAGATTTTAGATCTGCGACAGATGCAGTTGCCCTTTTGTGATGGCGGCGACGACTATCCCAATTATCCAGATGTCAAGCGGCTGCAAGCTACCGTTGCTAGCGCGGATGGCCTGATTTTAGTTTCGCCCGAATATCATGGCAGTATCAGCGGCGTGCTCAAGAATACCTTGGATTTGATGAGCTTCGACCAGCTTGCCGGCAAAGTAACGGGATTTATTAGTATTCTAGGCGGTCAAAATAATAGCAACGCGCTCAACGATCTGCGCGTAATTCTGCGCTGGGTACACGCCTGGTCGATTCCCGAACAAATCGGCATCGGGCAAGCATGGCAAGCATTTACACCTGAAGGTACAATCTCAGATGAGAAGCTCGATAAACGCTTCGATCTTTTCGCCCAAAGTTTAGTAGAAAATACCCGCAAGTTGCGCGGTGTTACTTGATTTCATCGGATCTTAGCCCTTAAGCCACCCCTATAAATCCCTTGACTCACGATCCCGCTCGTACCGTTCAATTCTTTTTTAAAATGTCCTTGCGATCGCGTATTGCTGAAGATCCCTATTATCGGTTTAAGTCGGCATTTGAGATTGCCGTTGCCGCCGATCTAGGGGTCAAAATTGATGTCAATCAAGCGAGTGTCGATGATTGGCTGCGATTGCCCGGAATTTCGATCCATCAAGCTCGTCAATTAGTGTCTTTGTCTCAGGCGGGTGTGGCTTTTTATTCGATTTCCGATCTGGTGGCTGCACTCAATATCCCGATCGCGCGGCTGCAATGGCTGGCTCCCGTCCTGAGTTTCCAATATTACGAACTGGCGAGTGCGTTGCCAGCAGTCAAAATCGATCGCGCCACTGCTGCCGAACTCGCTCAGATTCCCCACATTTCGCCCGAATTAGCCACGGAAATCGTTACCCAGCGCGAGAGTGGCGGGAAGTTTACCGATCTGGTCAATTTTCAACAACGCTTGGGCTTATCTGGCGAAGCGATCGGGCAATTGATGCACTATCTTCAGTTTTAAGTAGGTGAAGTTCTCAAATCAGCGACTGGAGAGCGGTTAAGAGTCGATCGTTTTCCGCGATCGTCCGCACGGCTACTCGAAAGAATCGATCGCCTAATTCGGGGAAACTGATACAATCCCTCACCAAGATTTGGTGCTGTTGGAGCAGTTTAGTTTGAATGGCTGTGGCAGATTGCGCCGATTTGACTAAGATAAAATTGGCTGCACCTGGATAAGGTTGCAAGCCAGGGATCTGGCTCAATCCTTGAAATAGGCGATCGCGTGCCGTCTCCAGCCAATCCCATGTTTGCTGTTGAAACTGAGTGTCACCGAGGACGGCAATTGCGGCGGCGGTGGCTAAAGTATTGACCGGCCACGGATCGCGCCAACTTTGCCAGCGTTCGAGGCGATCGGGATGGGCGATACAATACCCCAACCGCAATCCTGGCAAACTATAAAATTTGGTGAGCGATCGCAAGACGACTAGGTTGGGATGTTGGGCGATCGCGGGAATCAAACTTTGTTGTCGATCGGGTGGTAGAAAGTCCATGAAGGACTCATCTACGACTACCAGTTCAAATTCAGACAGATAAGATAAGATCGTCTCCTGCGACCAGATTTGGCCAGTTGGGTTGTGGGGATTGTTGACGATCAGTCCGAGAGAATGCGGGATAGCTGTCGGTAAATGACGGAGGGCAAAATCGAGGTCGCCAATTGCGCCATCATCCATCATCATCGATCGAGCGATAATTCGCGTCCCAAAGGTTTGTAGCGATCGCCAGTAGTCGCCAAAAGCTGGCGTCGGTAGCAGCGTAGTGTTGAGCTTGGAAAACTCCCAACCAGCCCAAGTCAGAAGTTCGGCGGCTCCATTGCCCGGTAGTACCCAGTCAGGATCGATATTGTGGTGAGTGGCGATCGAGCGGGCAAGTTCGGGATAGGCCGGATTGGGATAGCTGGCGATCGTATCGAGGTGCAGCTCAATCGCGGCGAGTGCAGTTTTGGGAGGGCCTAATGGACTGATACTCGCAGAAAAGTCTAAGATCAGAGAGGGGGGACAGCCCGCTACTGTAGCTGCCCAGCTTGGGTTCCCCCCATGTTTTGGTCGATTCAAGGAATACTTCCGAATTATAGATTCAGCTAAGTTAAATTAATCGTCAGCAGAAACTTTGTCTTTGAACAATTTACCTGCAGAGAATGCGGGTACTTTGGTTGCGGGAATTTCCATTTTCTCGCCAGTTCTAGGATTGCGACCTTCACGTTTTTGACGGTTTCTAGGCTCAAACGAACCAAATCCAACTAGAGTCACTTTGTCACCTTTCGATACCGCTTCCATAATCGCTTCCAAGGCTGCTGACAATAC
Source organism: Chamaesiphon sp. VAR_69_metabat_338 (assembly GCF_031423935.1). Taxonomy (NCBI): domain Bacteria; kingdom Bacillati; phylum Cyanobacteriota; class Cyanophyceae; order Gomontiellales; family Chamaesiphonaceae; genus Chamaesiphon; species Chamaesiphon sp. VAR_69_metabat_338. The sequence continues at coordinate 2,799 of NZ_JANPGM010000146.1, read as the reverse complement.
CGTGTCGGCCTGCTTTTTGGTTACGCTGGCTGTTTCGGCTACGCGATCGACTAATTCACCTTTATTCATGTGTAAATCTCCATTGATGAGTTTGTAGATGGATGGACACGGCACTACTCTTGAAGTCTGTGCGCTCCGATCCGAGTGTGAGAAATAAGCTTGGTGGCTAAGAAATGGCTCAGGGGCGCGTTAGCTCACTAATACATTATCAGAGCTTGCACAAATTCTAACGACTTTGCGGGATTATCTTCACAAGCGACGATCGCGAGTGAGATCTGCGACAAAGTTGCTGAAACTCTCATGCAATATTATTTCCACTGCATTATTCTAATGTCTACATGTCCGATCTGGATCGCTGAAAGCTTTAATTTATGTTGATTTTCATGATTTTGCGTATTATTTATGTAAATTTTGGCCAAAAATAGGGGTTTAGCGGCTCAGGAATGGAGCTTTAGTGACTAATTGCTAGTCACTCATCACTCAACCCGAACCACCAAACCCCCAATCTAGACTTCTACTAATTCAGAAATACTATTGCTGAGCTGAGTACAGATCTGAGGGTACCCACAAGCGGCGTTTTTTATTCGGGGGTTCCCCCCGAATAAGAAAAACGGCAAGACGGGGCACCCCTACACAATTAATCTGTAGGGGTGCCCCTGTCTTGATGCAGTTGCATGGTCGGGGAACCCGACCGCACTGCATCGCTTGTGGGTACCCTAGATCTAAGCTTTTACTGTAAACCTCGAACCGTTTGGATCTATTTGCCCATCATCAAGCGCGCATCAACTCCAGGCGTGTATGTAGCCTGACCTTTGTTGTCATTAAGAATCTGTGGGGTAACTAAGACAACCACTTCCTGACGGATTTTGGCTTTACTAGTACTGCGGAAGAGGATACCCAATAGCGGGATGTCCCCGAGAACGGGTACTTTGGTAACAGTACTCTGATCGGATTCTTGAATAATCCCCGACAAGATCAATGTCTGACCGTCGCGCAAGCGGATTTCGCCAGAGTTCAACGTGCGAGACCGTAACAGACTGATGAGATTTCCGTTGGCACTACTGCCGTAAGTATCACCGATCGAAGATACGGTTGGCGATACAGTCACCGAAACAAATCCATTGTCATCAATGCGGTTGACTAGTAAATCGAGGATGATGCCCGCATTTTTAATCAGATAGGTTTGGGTCGTAATCGGCGGGGTGGTATTGCTGATCGTGGTGGTGAGGCCAGCAACCACTTCTTGAGTCAAGTTGACAGTCGATCTTTGACCTTCTTGAACTACCAAGGTGGGGTCGGTTAAGATTTTGCCATTTTTATTGGCGATCGAAGCTTGAACACTGGCGAAGATCTGAGTGGGATTGAGAGCAGAGCCACCAAAGTTCAAGGTTGCGTTACCACCATTCGAGCTGAAAGAAGTATTCCCACTTTGAAAGTTAAAGTTGGTGCCAAGACTAGCGTTGTTGTTGAGCGCGATGTCTACTACTTTAACGTTGAGGGCGACTTGACGACGGCGGGCATCTAGTCTAGTCAACAAGGCTGTTGCCATTTCGACCTTGCGCGCGGTACCAACCAACGTGACTGAGTTTAAGCGATCGTCAGCACTGACCGACAGACCTTTTAAAACCAGCGGGCCGTTTTCAGTCGTCGCTTTGAGTGTTTGAATTGACGAGCTGCGAGTTTCGACGACTTTAGATAGAGCCGAGCCAGAGACGGTGCTGCCAGCAGCTTGTGCGATGTCCGTACCCACACTGTTATAAGTTGTGGTATTGAGGGCAATTTGGGATTCAGCACCTTGAGTCGCCAAGAAGTTAGCCGCCGCAGTCGAAGACACTTGATTGAGTCGGACGGTACGGACGATCGTTTCTTTGACAGAATCGGGTAACTTGGCACCAACGAAGATGGTGTTACCGATTCGATTTGCTTCTAAGCCGCTCAATTGCAGGACATAGTTAAATACGTTCTGAATCGGTTCGTTGCGGAATCTCACCGAAACAGATTTATCAGGGGTCGCTTTGCTATCACTACTATCAGAATCAACGACGTTGAGATTGGCTTCAAATGCGATTTGTCTGAGCAATTCGCGCGCCGACTGAGTGGCAGTGACGCTATAGAGTTTTTTAGAATCTAAATTGATTTGGGGCATGGCAGCGTCCATCGTGGAGACGCTGATATCGCCGATGGGTGGTGCCACAGCACGAGGCATGGTGGGAGTTTGGAGTCCGACGCCAGGAGTGGCATTGACACCATCGATCGTGATTTTTGGGTTAGGAACTAGAGGTTGCTGGCTGGGTGCGGGTGGTGCGGGTGGTGTTTGGGCGACTAGATTGCTGCTGGGTGCGGGAGCATCGATTTGCGTCCGCGTGGCAGCGTTGACATGAGCTGCCGATAAAGCCGCAACCGCGCTACCGATCGCCATACTAGTAATAATCTGTTTACGTTTGCTCACTTTAATAATTCTCCTATTCCAGGAACATGTTTACGGGGTATCGATCGATTGTTATCAGTTAGGTAGACAAATGAATTCGGCGATCCGTCATCATCTGGAGATCCTAAAGATCCTTACTTAACTGCTAACGAGATGGAGCCTAGCCAGTTATTTTTTGGCTGCGGCGGCTGGCGGGGTTGCAGCAGCTTGCTCTGTTGGTGTAAGTGGAATCAGAGCTTGGATTTTGAAAGATGTTTTAATAATAGGGTCTGGCTGGGGAATCAATTTTCCTTGGCCATCTACTACTATCTTCTGAGTGGTTTTATCAACATCCGCATGAAAATCTTTAATTAACAGTAATTGATCCAATC
>NZ_JANPGM010000145.1:0-8733 GCF_031423935.1 Chamaesiphon sp. VAR_69_metabat_338 | reverse complement strand
CAGAATTTAAATACCTTTTATGTCTGGAGCGATGTAGTGTTATTTACCTTGGCGATCGTCATGATTTTGGGTTTTTGGGGAGGCCGACTCAGTAATGCTTGGCAAGTCACCGCGCAGGCGATTATTTGTTTCTATGTTGCTGATATGTGGTTTGCCTACGCAAGCAATCAGATTAAAGACTACCAATCGGGGTTCATGTTAGAAGTGTTCTGGATTTTGGGTACAGTCCAGTTTGGTGTTGCTGCCAGCATCGAATTCGAGCATATGTTGGCACGCTTAGAGAACAATGATGCCACAAATTTACGGATCTAAATCGACATCGATAGTGCCAATTTCCATACTATCGATCGACAAATTAATGCTCGACTTGAGAACTGAGATTATATGCCAACTGCCCAATTAGTCGCACACGCTAGAATTTTTGATTTTATCGCTAGTCAATCTTTACCGACGCCTTATCTGGTCGTAGATTTGCCGGAGATTAAACATAATTATCAGGCTTTAGCAACACAATTGCCCGATGCCCAGATCTACTACGCGCTCAAAGCCAATCCAGCTCCAGAAATATTACAACTGCTAGTCAAACTCGGTGCTAGCTTTGATGCGGCCAGTCTCCCCGAGATCCAAGCCTGTCTGAGTGCGGGTGCTCGACCGCACCAGATTTCTTTTGGGAATACCATCAAAAAAGCTGCTGACATTGCTACTGCTTATGAATTGGGGGTACGGTTGTTTGCCTTCGATAGTCTCCAAGAACTCGAAAAATTGGCAGTTCATGCAGCGGGATCGCAGGTGTATTGTCGCTTGTTAATGGAGTGTACTGGTGCCGAATGGCCGTTGTCGCGCAAATTTGGGTGCGAGTTAGATATGGCTAAAGATCTCCTCATTCATAGCGATCGATTGGGGTTGCAGGCTTATGGTGTCTCGTTTCATGTTGGTTCTCAGCAGTTAGATGTGTGCCAATGGGAGATGGCGATCGCGACTAGTGCGCGGTTGTTTCGAGATTTAGCGGCTGTGGGTGTCGAACTCCAGATGCTCAATGTGGGTGGTGGCTTTCCCGCTCGTTATCGCAGCTCGGTGCCAGAACTGGCGAGTTATACTAGCGAGATCGACACTGCTTTGGCGCGACACTTTGAGAATCAGCGACCGATCGTCATGCTCGAACCAGGTCGATCGCTAGTGGCCGATGCGGGGATAATTAATACCGAGGTGGTGCTGATCTCCCAAAAGTCATATCACGAAGATCGCCGCTGGGTATTTTTAGATATTGGCAAATTTGGCGGCTTGGCCGAAACAATGGATGAGGCGATTCGGTATCGCCTGCGGACGCCTTGGGATGGTACGCCAACTGGCTCGGTGATTTTAGCAGGGCCGACTTGCGATAGTGCGGATATTTTGTACGAGCGATCGGACTATCAGTTGCCACTCAATTTACAAGCTGGCGATCGGATTCAAATTCTCAGCGCGGGAGCCTATACTAGCACCTATGCATCGGTGGGTTTTAATGGCTTTGCACCGCTGGCTGTTTATTGTATTTAGCTAAGTTCGCACTTGAGGAAATTGAATTTTGACAACTTTATTAATGAGCGGTGGCGCGGCTCTGATTTTTGCGATCGGGGGGATCTTCATGAAACTTTCACTCGGTTTATCTCAGCCTGCCTATAGTGTTGCCGTCTTTGGCTGTTTTGGTTTGGGAGCTGTTTTACAAACTTTAGTAATTGCCAAAACCGATCTCGGCAGCAGCTATATTTCGATCTTAGGATTGGAAGCGGTTGTCACATTGTTTTTTAGTATTTGGTTGTTTAAAGAACAGCTTAATGTAGTTAAGCTAGTTGGTATTGCGGCGATCGTCATGGGCGTTGCTTTATTACGCAGTAAGGAGATCGGTTAGATTAATTGATAATTGATAATTACTCCCCGCTCATAAATTACTGCAAATATCTAATGTTGTCATAATCGCCCCCGATCGCCATTGCACTGGCAAAATCGGCGGCGATTTCGAGTTTCTGAATTCGCCACGTACCGGCGATCGGTGCAGCCATAATCGCCGCAGGGGTACGCGGATCGATCGAGACTTCAATTTTGTCTAATGGCGTATGTAAGCCAGTGCCACAGGCTTTGAGATAGGCTTCCTTCTGTACCCAAGCATGGAAAAAAGCGGCTTGATGGAGATCGATCGACAAGTTGTGAAAAATAGCTTGCTCGGCGGTAGAAAAAAAGCGATCGACTAAATCCGCTGCGGCGATCGGGTGGATATATTCGATATCGATACCGATGGGATGCTGGGCACTAATGCCATATACAGCTCGATCGTGCGAATGGGATAAATTGAATTGGAGCTGACTGCCAGCGATCTCAGGTTTACCCTGCGCGCCGTAGCTAAATTCAATTTGGGCAGGGCTGAGATCGAGATACTGACTCAAAATCTGCCGGAGATAACCACGTGCGACGATCCAGCGATCGCCATGCAGTGGGTTGACAAATTTGGCCGCACGTTGGCGTTCGGTGGCAGTTAACAATTGACTAAATTTGTCGATCTGCGCGCGCTCTCGATCAAGATTGGTACTCCAGATCTGAATCTCGCGCGGGGGCAACAACATGCAAAGAATGGTAGATAATTAAAGACAGCCAATTTTTGACTCCCGTTCGACTTTACCAGGTAATCTCGGATCGATCGCGATTCGGCGATGGGAATGGGAGTAGAATAGATTTTTGCCGCGTCTCTTCAGGACAAAATCGGGCAGTTTAGAGTAATTATCGTCGAACTAGATTTTTTAGCATATGCGAACCCATTATTGCGGCACAATCCGCACCGAACAAATTGGCGAAACTGTTACCCTGTGTGGCTGGGTAGATCGTCGCCGCGATCTTGGGGGGGTAATTTTTCTCCATATCCGCGATCGATCGGGTTCGGTGCAGGTTGTCAGCGATCCGATTCGCACGCCAGATGCTTATCCGCTGGCAGAAACCCTCCGCAGTGAGTATGTCGTCAAAATCACCGGACGCGTCTACGCTCGTCCCGAAGCATCGCTCAACTCGCGGATCGACACTGGCGAAATCGAAGTCTATGCCGAGCAAATTGAGGTGCTCAACCGCGTCCACAAGCAATTACCCTTCCAGGTATCGCAAACCGAAAATGAGTTCGTGCGTGAGGATTTACGGCTCAAATATCGCTATCTCGATCTACGCCGCGAACGGATGAGTACCAATCTGCAACTGCGCCATCGGGTAATTAAAACGATTCGGCGGTGCTTGGAAGATCGGTTTAATTTCATGGAGATCGAGACGCCGATTTTGACGCGTTCTACTCCCGAGGGTGCGCGAGATTTTATCTTGCCCAGTCGGGTAAATTTAGGCGAATGGTTTGCGCTGCCGCAATCGCCACAATTATTCAAACAACTGTTAATGGTATCGGGATGCGATCGCTATTATCAAGTCGCACGTTGTTTTCGCGATGAAGATCTTCGTGCTGACAGACAGCCAGAATTCACTCAATTGGACATGGAAATGAGTTTCATGTCCCAAGAAGATATCATCAATCTCAATGAAGAATTGATCTGGCAAATATTCAAAGAAATTAAGGGTGTTGAATTAGTGCGCCCCTTCCCGCGCATGACTTATGCCGAAGCGATGGCAGACTATGGCTGCGATAAACCCGACACCAGATTTGACTTGAAATTAGTCAATGTTTCGGAGTTATTTAAAGACTCCCAATTTAAAGTATTTTCTGGCGCGATCGCCAGCGGTGGGATCGTCAAAATCTTGCCGATTCCTGGCGGTAATGAAACCATTTCTAACGTCCGAATTAAACCAGGTGGGAACTTATTCAAAGAAGCCAGCGAAGCCGGAGCTAAAGGTTTAGCATATATTCGCGTGCTCGAAAATAATGAAATCGACACGATTGGCGCGATTAAAGATTCCCTATCTGAAGAGAGCAAACAACAACTATTAACCCTCACGGGTGCCAAACCTGGCGACTTATTACTCTTCGGTGCTGGCGATGCCGCAATGGTCAATAAAACGCTCGATCGACTGCGGTTAGTCATCGGACGAGAGCTAGGTTTAATTGATGACGATAAAGTTAACTTACTGTGGGTAACAGACTTCCCCATGTTCGAGTATAACGCCGACGAAAAGCGACTCGAAGCATTGCACCATCCATTTACAGCACCGCATCCAGATGACATCAACGATCTGACAACTGCCCGCGCCCAAGCCTACGATATCATCTTCAACGGTACCGAAGTTGGTGGCGGCAGCGTCCGCATTCACCAACGCGAAGTCCAAGAAAAAGTCTTTAGCGCGATCGGTTTATCGACCGAAGAAGCTAACGATAAATTTGGCTTTTTACTCGAAGCTTTTGACTATGGAACGCCCCCACACGGTGGGATTGCTTACGGACTCGATCGCTTAGTCATGTTACTCGCCGGCGAAGATTCGATCCGCGATGTAATTGCCTTTCCGAAGACCCAACAAGCACGGTGTTTGCTGACTAATGCTCCCGCAAATGTCGATGCCAAACAACTCAAGGAACTAGAGGTGATTTCTACTTATAAACCCAAGATCGATAGTACGTCAAAACAATAGTAATATTCAGATCCCCGACTTCTTAAAGAAGTCGGGGATCTAGCTTCACACCCATCCCCACCAGTAATTAACGATCGAGTTTTCTCGATCGATAATTAAAATTTGCGAATAATAACATGCGATATATTGTTGTGGGGGAGGGCAGGTTCGATTATGAATTTATAGTATCAGTCACAGGTTATTGCATAAACCTGCCCCCTACAGATGGTGTTTCGATCGACAAGCGCGATGTGGATACCCTGCTGAAATTTATTACGCTAAACTGAATGAGTTAAGTCCGTTTAGCAAAAATTAGGTGTGGACAAATATGGGCAGTAACTGGGAAAATTTCCTCAAAAATCTCGGTGAATGGACGGGGACATTTACCCAAATTTCCACCGATGGCGAAATCCTCGGTTCGACACCTTCGATTCTGACGCTTGAAGGGTTGGAAGATAACCAACTAGTTAAGTTTAGATTGCGCCGCTTTGCTAACAATATCGACGAGCCACCGACATCCGATCGATCCCAGGAATATCGCTCGCTGGGCAGACAAGCCGTATTTTTCGACACGGGAGCTTTTTCCAAAGGTTCGATTCAAGTGGCTCCCTTTGCCGAATTTGGTGCAGAGTACGGATTTGTAGCCGAAAATCGGCGATCGAGATTGGTACAGTTATTTGATAAGCAGAGCAACTTTGCCAGCCTGACATTAATTCGCGAAATCCGCAGCGGTACGGATGCGCAGTTGCGTCCCGATCTAACGGTAGCGCAATTGGTAGGTAAATGGAGCGGTACCGCCTGTACTCATTATGCCGATTGGCGCGATCCCGATACGATGCCAACGCACTTGGAAATCAGTCAGGTGGGTGACTCGTTGCAGCAACAATTATCTTTTGGCGATCGCACGATTAGTTCCACTGCCAAGATCGATGGCCATCGGCTGCATTTTGATGAAGCTACGCCGCGAACGATCTTATTGTTACCCGATGGGGTTTCGAGTAATACCCCCTTCCAAGTGAGCCACCGTCAGCCGTTTTTCGTAGAAGCGGCTTGGTTACTCGCTGACGATCTGCGCCAACGGTTAATTCGGACTTATAACGATAAAGGGGAATGGGTTAGCTCCACCCATGTCATCGAAACGCGATTCCGCAACGCGGACGCTACGCGAACGAGTTGAAGCCTTTTCAAAAAGATGTTTCGTATCGATTATAATAAGCAATCTCGCTCGCTAATACTGTGCTCAAACAGACAAACGGTGTCGATCGATAACACAGTAGCTCGATTTTCGGTCTGTAATGTTTACAGCAGGCGAGATCGCCACCGAGTGTCAGTCATCATTTTGCAGCTTACCGATCGCATCTGTCACCAGAGAGTAAGCTTGCCCACCTTCAACAGCTTCTGGCGAGTCTTTAACCTCTATCCTGGCAACATATGAATTCGATCGATCGCAGCTATCACATCACCACCTTTGGCTGTCAGATGAATAAGGCTGATTCCGAGCGGATGGGTGGAATCCTCGAAGAAATGGGCTTTCAATGGTCGGATGACCCCTTTGTCGCCGATATCGTGCTGTACAATACCTGCACCATCCGCGATCTCGCCGAGCAAAAGGTCTACTCTTACTTGGGCAAACAAACCCGCCGCAAAAAAGACAATCCCAATCTGGTATTAATTATGGCTGGCTGCGTCGCCCAACAAGAGGGTGAGAGCTTGTTACGGCGCATTCCCGAACTCGATATCATCATGGGGCCGCAACATGCCAATCGGCTCGAAGACCTCTTAAAGCAAGTCTTTGCTGGCGAGCAGGTTGTCGCCACCGAACCGATTCATATTATCGAAGATATCACCAAACCCCGTCGCGATAGTAGCGTCACCGCGTGGGTGAATGTCATTTATGGCTGTAACGAACGCTGTACCTATTGCGTGGTGCCCAACGTGCGCGGCGTCGAACAGTCTCGGACGCCAGAAGCAATTCGGGCAGAAATCAAAGAATTGGCCCGCCAAGGCTACAAGGAAATTACGCTACTCGGTCAAAACATCGATGCCTATGGGCGCGATTTACCCGGCTCGACGATCGAAGGTCGCCATCTGAATACCCTGACAGATCTGCTCTATTACATCCACGATGTCGAAGGGATCGAGCGGATTCGATTTGCGACTAGTCACCCGCGCTACTTTACCGAGCGACTGATTAAAGCGTGTCATGAATTACCCAAAGTCTGCGAGCATTTCCACATCCCCTTTCAGTCCGGCGACAACGATATTTTGAAAGCAATGTCACGGGGTTATACTCATGAAAAATATCGGCGGATTATCGATACAATTCGTCAGTATATGCCCGATGCGTCGATTAGTGCCGATGCGATTGTCGGCTTCCCTGGTGAAACCGAGGAGCAATTCGATCGAACGCTAGCATTGATTGCAGATATTAGCTTTGATATGGTCAATACGGCGGCTTATTCCCCTCGTCCGAATACGCCTGCGGCAGTATGGAGCAATCAAATTAGTGAAGATATCAAAATCGACAGATTGCAGCGGATCAATCACCTGGTTTCGCAAACGGCGATCGCCCGATCGGGTCGCTATCTCGATCGAGTAGAATCAGTCTTAGTTGAAGAACGCAATACTAAAAATCCCGACCAAGTTTTGGGCAGAACTGGTGGCAATCGCTTGACATTTTTCAATGGCGATATTGAAGAATTGCGCGGCAAAGTCGTTCCTGTCAAAATTACCGAAGCGCGGGCATTTAGTCTCACGGGTGAGATGATGACAAAGCTCGAATAATTTCCGAGATCGATTAAAATGGGTGCTAGTTAGATGATTCCTAAATATTAGGTAGACTAAAATCTATGGTGGTTGAAACTAAGCTCATGAGCCTTGAGGAATACCTCAACTATGATGATGGTACCGATATCCTTTACGAGCTTGTGAATGGAGAACTCATCCCTATGTCCCCAGAAAGCTATCAGAATCAGCAAGTCTCTATTTCTTTGATAGCCTACTTTTTAAGGTTAGGATTGCCACCAAGATTACTGGTAAACCAGATGGCGATCGCGGTAACTGGAGGAAGAGCGACGGCTAGAATCCCAGATCTCACCGTTCTTTCCGAAGATTTGGCACTAGAATTACAAGAGAATAATCGATCGATTATCTTGGCAGATATGCCACCACCTACTTTAGTTGTGGAAGTAGTCAGTCCCAACCAAGATAAACGAGATTATCGTTATAAAAGATCGGAATATGCTGCCAGACAAATCCCTGAATATTGGATTGTCGATCCGATTTTAGATAAGGTGACAATTTTAGAACTGGTGGAAGGATTGTACGAAGAGCAAGTTTATACGGGCGAACAAGCGATCGCATCGCCTCAATTTAGTCAATTAAAATTAACAGCCCAACAGGTGTTAACTGGTATCTAAACAAAAATATCGATCCTGATACTTCGGGAAATTGGTAGTCTTGAAATAGGATGTTTCTCGATCGATCTTCATTGCATATAGCCCTCAGGCTGGATCGGAATCGACAGGGTTGTAAAAAGCTAGCAATGGCGTTAGCTTTGTGGAATTCGGGTACGCTAGAGAGACAGTGTATCGATCGCCATCCATTCATGCTGAGTCTCAACAAGATTATTTCCGTTTTACTGGTATTCGTCCCCATTTCGATCGCGGGTCACTTTCTGCATTGGAGCGATCCAGTCGTCTTTGTCACCGCTGCGTTAGCTATCGTCCCCCTGGCAGCCTGGATGGGCACTGCCACCGAAGAAATCGCTGTGGTGATGGGGCCAGCCTTGGGTGGCTTGTTAAACGCGACATTTGGGAATGCCACGGAACTAATCATTGCCTTAGTCGCGTTGAATGCTGGTTTAATCGATGTCGTCAAAGCAAGTATTACTGGCTCGATTATCGGCAACTTGTTGCTAGTGATGGGCTTTTCGATGTTGCTTGGTGGGTTAAAATATAAAGAGCAAACCTTTCAACCGATCGTCGCACGAGTGAATGCTTCGAGCCTGAATCTAGCGGTGATTGCGCTGTTATTGCCGACTGCGGTGGACTATACATCTACTGGTATCGATACTAATGCGATTCAGCAATTGTCGATCGCGGTGTCGATCGTTTTAATCGGTGTCTACGGTTTGACGCTACTCTTTTCGATGAAGACGCACACTTATCT
>NZ_JANPGM010000144.1:0-8884 GCF_031423935.1 Chamaesiphon sp. VAR_69_metabat_338 | reverse complement strand
AGAGTTTGCTGCTGGTCTGAGTCTGGCTGAGAAAGAAGGCTAAGTTAGGCTTTAGGTTTTAGGTCTTAGGCTTTAGGTCTTAGGCTTTAGGCTTTAGGTAAAATATTTCATTATAGAAACCCGACTTCTTTAGAAACGAAGTCGGGTTTCTAATTGTTTGTACCCCTAGATATAATATCCAGGCACCCTAGACATTAGTGTCGATCGATTATAAATCTTGTCTGGCGATCGCGACTGTAACTGCTTTTGATTCAGCATCGAGTCGAAATTTTTGCTTGGGTACTAACAAGATATCGGTCTGAGCTGCACATAAAGCTGCTGCTTCGGCGACACTAGCCGTCCCGACTAGTGTCGCAACTAATTGAGACGAGTGTGCCATAGTAACGGAATTTAGCCGTTCTGGCGCATAAGTTTTTAAAAACAAGCCCGATTCCTGGCAATATGCCACCAATCCGACCTCATTTGCCTTGCGATCGAGTGTTGCCAGTCCCGCAATTGTGGCAAGATCGAGATCGGACGCGGCGAAGACCGACTCGATCGCCTGTTGAATGGCGAATTTAGATACGCCAAGCTGACACCCGATTCCTACCCATAAATTTTTGGGAGCAACATTAGAACCAAACATGTCAAATGAAGTCACTGGTAAAACTCTATATCTAGTCGGTACGCCGATCGGTAACTTGGGCGATATGACCATGCGGGGCATTCAGGTATTGCGCGATGTGGATACGATCGCGGCTGAAGATACCCGCCATACAGGGAAATTGCTCCACCACTTCGAGATAAAGACGCCGCAAATTAGCTATCACCAGCATAACGAACAACAACGCATTCCCGAACTGATCGCGCAGCTCCAAGCCGGAAAATCGATCGCGCTAGTAACCGATGCGGGGATGCCAGGGATTTCCGATCCGGGTTATTTGATTGTCGCTGCTTGTGTCGCGGTGGGGATTCGGGTGATTCCGATTCCCGGAGTGACAGCGGTAATTACGGCGGTGAGTGCTTCGGGATTGCCGAGCGATCGCTTTGTATTTGAAGGCTTTTTACCTGCCAAGGGAGAGGAGCGCAGAACGCGACTAGAGTCAGTTTCAGGGGAAGCACGGACGCTAGTATTTTATGAATCTCCCCATCGGTTGCGCCAGACATTAGCAGATTTTGCGTCCACATTCGGCGCGGATCGCCAGATCGCGATCGGGAGAGAACTAACCAAATTACACGAGGAGTTTTGGCGCGGCAACATTGGTGAGGCGATCGAGCATTATACTCACACCGAACCGCAAGGGGAATATGCAATTGTTATCGCAGGTGCCGCGACTAGCCAGCCGACGATCTCTGCTGCCGCGATCGATCGCGCCTTAATCGAGCTGATGCGTCAAGGCACATCCCGTTCCCAAGCCAGCCGCATTGTCGCCGAACAAGTTTCGCAATCGCGCCGCTATGTCTATCAATTAGCTCTGGCGATCGATCTCGATGCAGTCAGTGAGACGCAGGAAACAGAAATTGCGGAGTAAAATAGCTGTATCTGTTTTGGTATTATTGTAGCCATGTTCCAATCCGAACTACCCAGATACCTCCCCACCGCCGACGAACTGCCCTGCTCGGACGATACTCCCGTGGATAACGAACTCCAAGAACTGATACCTGGCTTGCTCAAATCGATTTTACAGATCCTATGGGTCGATCGGATGGATTGGTTTTTTGGAATTGATATGGGAATCTACTATCATCCCGAACAACCACCAATTGTGCCCGATGGGTTCTTAAGTTTGGGCGTAGAAAGATTTTACGACGAAGAACTGCGTCCTAGTTATGTACTGTGGGAAGAGCAAGTCGTACCGATTTTCGTGCTGGAAGTCGTTTCGGTGACTCCTGGTCGAGAATACACCAGCAAGCTCGAAGAATACGCCCGCATGGGAGTCTCGTACTATGTCATTTACAACTCTAAGCGGCGACGCAAGCCAAAATTAGAAATCCACAAACTTGTCAACGGTCGATACGAGCTGCAAGATACCAATCCTTTCTGGATGCCAGAAATTGGGTTGGGAATCGGCTACGAGCGCGGTGAGTATGGAGGTTTGACTAGAGATTGGCTGTATTGGTATACAGCAGACAACCAACGTTATTCCACGCCAGAGGAGCAAATTAGACAAGGACAAACAGAGATCGTACAAGCTCAAATCCAAGCTCGTCGAGAACGCGATCGAGCCGAAAAATTGGCAGCTAAACTACGATCGTTGGGAATCGATCCAGATGCGGTGTAATAGTATTTTGGATTGGGGATTGGGGGAAACTTCTGTGCTGTTCAGATCTACAAGATCGCCAAACGATCGAATTACAGTACGGATGGGAACTCTGAAAGTATTCCCTTTCCTACTGCTGTTATGCCGTCGATCGCGATTAGTCGTCGCCAAATCTACCTACTGTGGTGTTTGGCTTGGTTTTTGTTGGTGGTACTCCTGATGCAACCGATCGGTTATGGCGTCATGCGACTAGCGATCGTCGTCTTGGTGGTGGCAATTTGGGCGGGTAGCTTGTATCTATGGTGGCGACGAGTCGCCCTCAGAGTTGTGACGATCGCTGTGACAAGCCTGCTGGTGATGTTTTTACTATTGCCAGGTCGTCCGGTAAATATCGAATCGCTGCGTACTGAATACATCCGATCGTTGCATACTTATCTCGGCACTACCTATGTCTGGGGGGGCGAAAATCATACAGGCATCGATTGCTCTGGTTTAGTCCGTCAGGGGTTGATTCAGGCTGACTTACGGCAGGGGCTAACAACCCTCAATCCCACTTTAGTGCGACGAGGATTGGCGATGTGGTGGTTCGATTTGAGCGCGCTAGCTTTACAGAATGGCGAGCGGGGTTTGACGACGACATTATTTCGATCGGCAAGTATTAACGCTATCGATGTGAATCGACTATTACCAGGCGATCTCGCGGCAACTGTTGACGGGCAACATATTTTGGCTTACGTCGGTCGCCATACTTGGATTGAAGCCGATCCTGGCTACCATCGAACGATGCTAGTTAAAGTGCCAGATTCAGTCAATATCTGGTTTGTGGTACCGGTCGATGTTTTGAGATGGCAGCAATTAGATCTAAACGATCGAAATAACTTTTGAAAGCGGCGCAATTAGAGCTAACCGATCGGCTATATCAATCGTTTAGATCGTTAAATTTTTAGGTAAATAAGCGAGCCATGTTGACGATCGCTTATATTTTTAATAAAGCTGTAATAGAGAAAAATCAATATTCTCCATCTAAAATAGATTAAGTATTAATTAAGTATTGTGCCCCAATCCCCCTTGGTGCTTGTAATCTATCGAGATTCGTTCTATATTTCACATCATTCATTAATTATGCAGTTTTATGCTCTAAGTGTGAATCAATCTAATCAGTAATATAGTAATATGCTAATTGTGACTGGGTATACTAATAAAAAGCAGATATCCATTCTAGCGGCTCATATCGCATAATTAGAATCGGTTCGGTATATTTATCGATACTTATCGCCGCCCCAAGTCCCGAGTGTTAATGCCTTGGCTACCAACAGTGGTTCCCCAGTCGCAATGCATTTGCCGATGGCAATGCTAACGCCATCGATCGCCTGAATTATTCAGCGAACTTTTAGTACCGGGCAGCCCCGCTATCATCCCAAAAATCAGGTGTAGATCGATTACCATGGCAGCTATGAACAAACACTCAATTCTGGTAGTTGATGATGAATTAACTAACTTTGAAGTCGTCGAAGTATTACTTGCTAGCGATAATTATGAAATGACTTATGCTAGTAGTGGCTCGGAAGCATTCAAGATTTTAGAGACAATTAGTCCAGATGTAATTCTGCTAGATCTAATGATGCCCGGTATGGATGGCTTGGCAGTATGCAAACGGTTGAGATTGATGCGCAAATGGCGAGCGATTCCGATTATCATTGTCACTGCGGCTGCGGGTAAATCGATTTTAGCGCAATGTTTAGATGCTGGGGCTGACGATTTTATCAACAAACCGATGGATGGTTTGGAATTGCGATCGAGAGTCAAATCGATGGTACGCAACAAAAAACAATTCGATCGAATCGAGTCTTTATCCAGGCTTCAGCAAAATAGTATTGCGTCATTAGAAAATAATTTAGGTGAATTAGTCGGCGATTTGGCGATCGGATTCGTCACCGAATTAAGTACGCCATTAAGTAGCATTCAAGAGCAACTAGAGGAACTTAGTGCAAATCTAGAACAATTTAGCAAAACGCAAGTGCGACATCTGATCGATTCGGCAAATCGATCGGCAACTAATATTCAAACAAATACTTATAAATTTTGGACGTATCTAGATTTTGCGGCTGAAAAAAAGCAATTTTATAATAATGAAGTTTGTAATATTAAAGAAATTATCGAACAGATCGCGATCGTCCAAGCTCAATGGTTAAATCGAGACAAAGACTTAGATGTCGATATTGAACTAGCCACTATCGCCGTGACAGCCAAGCATAGCGAACTAGCGATTAAAGAATTATTAGATAATGCTTTTAAATTTTCTGAAGCTGGCGTAAAAATTCAACTTTGCGGTCGTGTTATCGATCGATCGTTTCATTTCTGGATTGGCGATCGCCGATCGGATACCCCGATCGATCTGCCGCTCTCTGGCTTGAATGTGGGCGACCAGGAATTAGGATTGGGATTGAAAGTAGTCAAGAAGATCGTCGATTTGTATGATGGTGTGTTTGCGATCGATATTAACTCTCGTCACGAAACGATCGTCTATTTAACGTTGCCGTTGGGATTGGCGGAAGGGAATTAAGTGAATAGTGAATAGTGGATAGATTGTAGGGTGTGTTATCGCGACAGCGTAACGCACCGAAGAGAATAGCTGTGAAGAGCGGATGAGGGTATTTAATAAAAAGAGCCGATCGAAATATTCGATCGGCTCTTTTTATTAACCTAGCTTAGTAACAAAGGCTGGGGGACTACATCATGCCCATGCCGCCCATGCCGCCCATGCCGCCCATGCCACCCATGCCACCCATGCCGCCCATGCCGCCCATGCCGCCCATGTCAGGGGCAGCGGATTTAGGTTCGGGCTTCTCGACGACTAATGCCTCGGTAGTGAGGACTAAACCCGCGATCGAAACTGCATTTTGTAAGGAAGAACGCACGACTTTAGCCGGATCGACAATTCCGGCAGCCATTAAGTCTTCAAATACGCCAGTTGCCGCGTTGTAACCGATGTTATCAGCAGCAATGCGGACTTGTTCTACGACAACGGAGCCTTCGACACCAGCGTTGTTCGCGATCTGACGCAGCGGTGCTTCGAGAGCTTTAGCAATAATATCGGCACCAAGTTTTTCTTCGTTATTGGTGAGGGTTTGCTTAAAGCTCGGGATTTTATTCGCGAGGTGAATCAACGTCGTACCACCACCAGGGAGGATACCTTCTTCAACGGCTGCTTTAGTCGCATTCAGGGCATCTTCGATCCGGAGTTTGCGATCTTTGAGTTCGGTTTCGGTAGCCGCACCGACTTTGATGACGGCGACACCACCAGCAAGTTTGGCAATTCGTTCTTGAAGTTTTTCGGTGTCGTAAGCCGAATCTGTTTCTGCCAGCTGTTGCTTGAGTTGAGCGATCCGTTTTTGAAGGTCGCCACTGCTGCTGTTGCTAGAGACGATCGTGGTGTTTTCTTTATCGATCGTGATTTTTGCAGCCTTGCCCAACATTTCGATCGTGGCAGTATCCAGGTTCAGGCCGATTTCTTCGGAAATCATCTGTCCGCCAGTGAGGATGGCGATATCTTGGAGCATTGCTTTGCGACGATCTCCAAAGCTAGGAGCCTTGATGGCGGCCACGCTGAGGACACCGCGTGCTTTATTAACAACTAGAGTCGCGAGGGCTTCACCTTCAAGATCTTCAGCGATGATTAACAACGGCTTGCCAGCGCGGGCGACTTTTTCCAGAATCGGGACTAATTCTTGGATCGAGCTAATTTTTTTGTCAACAATCAGAATCAGCGCATCGTCAAATTCTACGACCATCCGCTCTTGATCGGTGACGAGATAGGGGGAGAGATAACCGCGATCGATCTGCATCCCTTCGACAACATCGAGTTCGGTGGTGAGGGATTTGGATTCTTCGACGGTAATAACGCCATCTTTAGTGACTTTATCCATCGCAGCGGAGATCATTTCGCCGACTTCTAGATCGTTGCCAGCAGAGACGCTGGCTACTTGAGCGATGCCTTTACCTTCAACGGGTTTAGCGAGTTTAGCAATTTCAGCAACCAACATCGTCACGGTTTTGTCCATACCGCGCTTGATGCCCATGGGATTGCTACCAGCGGCGACGTTCTTCAAGCCTTCGCGAATCATTTCTTGAGCCAAGACGGTGGCTGTAGTGGTGCCATCGCCAGCCGAATCTTTGGTTTTGGCAGCAACTTCCTGAATCAATCGCGCCCCAGCATTTTCCAAGGGGTCGGATAATTCGACTTCTTTGGCGACGGTAATCCCATCATTTACGATCTGAGGTGCGCCAAATTTCTTCTCTAGGAGGACATTCCGCCCTTTGGGTCCGAGAGTAATCTTGACCGCATCAGCCAAGGCATTGACGCCCCGTTCGAGGGCACGACGGGACTCTTCGTTAAATGCTATGATTTTTGCCATATTATTTTTTTCTAATCATCTCCTCCAAAATTTAGCACTCTATGACTAGGAGTGCTAAACGGATGCCGATCGATCCATGTGCGGTTTCCCGAACTAATTGCTGGCATTGCTAAAGTAGCCAATCGCGCCGCGCGTCCTCAGGGGTAATTAAAATTGGTGCGGTTTGATGAGGGGCGCAGCCCTACCACTGGCGATCGCGCAGTCGAGAGCGTTACTTTTAGGTAATTCGGCGGCTCCGATCGGTTTGACGATCGAGGGTAGTGCGATAGCTAGAATCTCCACAGCGATCTGGTTAACATAGCAGGTAGATGATGTAAAGAACTGCCCCCAAGAACGGGATGCTCGATCTGGGCAATAACTTCCTCAATTTAAAGTCGAGTGCTCACGCACGCGCTCGCCCAACTTGAGCCGAGCTAGCTAGTTAATAACTAGATAGCTCGGTTAAAGTTGCACGGAGTGTATGATATTTAATTGGTTGAAGAATTAAGATTAAACTCCCAGCTTCAAGCGAGTATTAATTGCCAAATTCCAACATTGAGATTCTTAGCATCGATCGCGCCGATGCTAGCAAGACTTTGCTAGCCGCGCGTTCTTTTGCTGTCAATTGGTTGTAAATATGGATGCCGATCGCGCGATCGCAATTATTGAAACAGTTTTAGCTCCCAAACCCCTGAATCCAGTCCAGATTCAGATTATTCGTGGCGTGCTGGCAGGACAAAGCTATCAACAAATCGTAGCCGCAGCTAAAGCCGAGCCGGATGAGAGCGTCGCTGCCGCGCCAGAACTCGAACCCAGCGATCGCAAACGTACCAAGCGTTATCAGCTCGGTTATATCAAAGGAACTGGCGCGCAATTGTGGCAGTTGTTGAGTCAGAAATTCGATCGAAGAGTTACAAAAAGTAGCTTGGCGGCAGTGCTACTTTGGTATGTCCAGCAACCAGAAGCTAGACTCGACGATCGCCCGAACCTACTAATTGCAGGGGCGGCCAGTCTGGACGATCGAAACCGGCAGGTAGATTTAGATTGCTTGCCAGCAGCTAATTTGGAGCTGGACGCACATTTTTATGGGCGCACGGAGGAGCTATCAACGCTGACTGATTGGTGTCTGTACGAACGTTGTCAGATCGTCTTCCTGATTGGCATGGGAGGGATGGGTAAAACCACTCTGGCGGTGGAGATCGCCCGTACATGTGGGGAATATTTCGATCGGACGATCTGGCGATCGCTGCTTAATGTACCGACGGCAACCGAACTTTGTAGCGATCTACTCCAGTGCCTGCAGCCGCAGCCGCTGTTGGAGTTGCCAGAGGCTTTAGACCGACAGATCGAGCTATTAATTGCCATTCTCAGACGAGATCGCTGTCTGTTGATTGTGGATAATGTTGAATCGATTCTCGAAGGCCAAGTCCAATCCGGTCAATATTTACCGGGCTATGAGGGTTACGATCGATTATTTAAAGCACTGGGCGAATTGCCCCATCACAGTTGTGCGATCCTGACTAGTCGCGAAAAACCCCATACGATCGCCCGATCGCAAATCGTCAGTCCCCAGCTCGTGCGATCGATGACCATCGCGGGGGTGACAGTTAGTGCCGGACATCAATTAATTCAAGCTTATGGTTGTCCGCAGCTCCCAGAGCACATGTGGCAAAAAGTCCACGCGCACTATGCTGGCAATCCGCTCGCCCTCAAAATCGCCGCGATTACGGCGGTGGAAATGACTGGGGGTGGCGAGAAAGTCCTGGAACTCTACGCGCTGATGGAAAGCGGTCAACTTCAGTTTCAGAATATTGACGATATTCTCAATCGGCAATTCGGGCGACTCTCAACGATCGAGCAACAGTTGGTGTCTTGGCTGGCGATCGAACGCGAACCCGTCTCTGGAGCAGAGTTGCGCTCGAATTTATTACTCGATCGCACCGCGCCGGGGGAAATTATCAGTGCGCTGCAGTCACTCTCCCGCCGTTGTATTACGACATGTCGCGATGGCAAATGGTCGCTGCAACCAGTGATGCTGATGTATTTGATGGGGCGATCGGGCGAGCGATTTGTTGCCGAACTACTACCACCATTGCCAGCCGCACCATGTGCGGAGCTGCAAGATCGCTTTGTTCATCTCAATACTTATGCCATCATCAAAGCCACCGCCAAAGATCGCCTCCGCCAAGCTCAGATCCAGTCGATCCTCCGACCCATTCTCAGTCGATTGGTGAGTAGTTGGGAGACAAG
>NZ_JANPGM010000143.1:0-2882 GCF_031423935.1 Chamaesiphon sp. VAR_69_metabat_338 | reverse complement strand
CGCGAGTGTCAGGATCTTTTTCATGGCGATGCCTTTATTCCTGGAAAAGTGACAGTTGGTACTTATGAAACACCCGTTGTAACAGAACCTGGCAAGGTAGACTACGCTACTCGCAAGCATAGCTCGGGAATTCTCGCCGATTTTAGTGCTCTTTTGCCCGATACTAGCAATCCGACAATAGCTGGAATTCGTGCCATCAGCGATAAACCTGCGGATCTAACTCTATCTGAGATTTCTGTCGATGAACTCAATCAAGCTGACTTTAGCTGGGAAGGCAAAGACTGGCAGGTATTCAAGGAAAAATTGCAGGCGAATAATCCTAACCTAGCGCAGTTATTGACCGATCGACAAAATGTTGAAGAAGTACGTGACAATCTTGGAGCTGGTAATATCCTCAATCTAGCAGGTGAAGCAATTGCCGGTGTAAATCCAGTTTCGAGCGTTGGCGGAGCCTCTCCTACGGAGAATCGAGTAAATCAGCCTACTGCTGGGGACGATATTGTATTTGGTACCGATTGTAACGATACGATCGGTGGTCTTGCTGGTGATGACTACATTCGCGGCGGTGCTGGTAATGACATCCTCTTTGGTAATGAAGGTAAAGATGCCCTCATCGGTGGTACTGGCAACGAGTTTCTCTATGGTGGTGCGGGGGATGATATTCTCACCGGAGGCATGGGCAACGATCGATTTGTCTTTGGCGATGGGACACTTTTCAATGCCGCCTCTTTGGGCATCGACCGAATTAATGACTTTGCGCCTGGGGAAGATTCGATCGGTTTGAATAAGGCTACCTTTAACCTGTTCAACCAAGATTTTGGTAGTAACTTTGCCATCGTAACCGACGATGCTTCAGCGGCAACTAGTACTGCGGCGATCGTTTATAACAGCGGTAGCGGCAGTCTTTTCTATAATACTAATGGGATCGATGTTGGCTTCGGCGATGGTGGCCAGTTTGCCAGTCTCTTCGGTCAACCGGCCCTGTCGGCTTGCGACTTCAAACTCAGCTAATTTTTGGCTGAGTCGTGCGGAGTAGGATCGCTGTCAAGTCAATCCCGTTGGCGAGCTGTAATAAACGTGCAGCAGTAGCATTTTTTGAAAATGCTACTGCTGCCAGCATCACGATCGAGATGCGATCGATCTTTCAACCGATCGTCCAAGTTGGTGATGATGTCGCTCAGAAAACCGCCATCATTGCCACACTCGATCGAGTCGATCTCGTCCTCCTGGGCTGGCATCGCCCAACTTTTACAATAACCGATGGGGGAGTAGAGTCGCCCAAATGCTCGCCAATACTCCTGCCGACGTAGCCGTATTTATCGATGCTAGCCCCGATCCGAAGATCGCTCGATCGCACAATACTTTATTTGTCTCCTATACTAGCAATAATCACGATAATCTCGCTGTCAACAAAATTGCGCTAAGAATGCTCCGGAACTCTGAGCTTCACATTTCAAAATCGGCACTAAATTAATTGTGCGGTTCCACAGAGCGGAGGCTAACAGCCAGTAAATTTATTTTGTTACAAGATGTGAGATGACCGATACACCATTCCTAAAACCGCTCGATTTGCCACTCACGCCGTTGAGGATCGCGATCGTTGAAGACGATCCGCTGATGCGGATGGGATTAAAGCAGTTTCTAGAGGCACAGCCACAGATCGAGATTGTCAGCGAAACCGCTGACGGTTATGGCGCGATCGATGCAGTCAGTCAAATCGCAACTGACTTGGTAATTATGGATGTAGGATTGCCCCAATTAGATGGGATCGAAGCAACTCGCCAAATTAAAGTGAGGTTCCCACAGCTCCGCATATTGATGCTCACCTCTCATGGTGAAACAACAGAAATTATCGCTGCGTTATCTTGTGGCGCGGATGGTTATTGTATGAAAGGTACGAGTTTACCGCATTTATTAGGCGCGATCTCGGTTGTTAAAGATGGAGCCGTGTATCTCGATCCACAGATTGCTCGTGCGGCGATCTCTCATTTGCAACCCCCTCGCTCTAATCATCCTCAAGTTGCATTGTCGCCACGCGAATTAGAAGTCTTAGAACTGTTAGTCGATGGACATAGCAATCCTGAAATTGCCGATCGACTCTATGTTAGCCTGAGTACGGTCAAAGTTTATATTCGCAACATTATGAATAAGTTAGCAGTAGACGATCGGGTACAAGCCGCCGTAGTAGCATTACGATCGGGATTAGTTTGAAGTCTGACGATCGGTAATGGGTAGGGTAAACCAAAAAGTACTGCCCCGATCTACTTGGCTATTCACGCCAATTTCCCCTTGATGGGCGATGATAATTTGCTGACATAAGTATAGTCCCAATCCCAGCCCTGGCATTCGTTTAGATTTTTCACCTCTGGCGTAGAGTTTAAATAAATGGGGGATTTGAGTGCTGGGAATACCAATCCCATTATCGCGCACGTTACAGCACAGCCACTGCCGCTGTCGATTGGAGATCGTCTCGATGCTAATTTCAATTTGCGTACCACCTGGATTGTGTTTTAGCGCATTATCAATTAGATTATTAAAAACGCGCCACAGTTGAGTATTATCTGCATTTACCAGTGGCAAATTATTGGTTGTTGTTTTAGCTAGTGTCATTCGATGTTGACGAACGATCGGCATTAACTCGGCAATGATTCGATCGACTAAGGTATTTAATTGGATTGGTTGACAATGGATCGCAATCGTTCCCGTTTCTGCTGACTGTGCCGCTAATAGGGACTCAATTAGATTAATCTGTCGCTCGCTGCCTGCAAATAGTTGCTCTAAAATAGCCCGATCGAATGTTAGTTGTCGCTCTGACTTTTGCAATAAACCTTGCAACATTAATGACATACCCATAACTGGAGTTTTGAGATCGTGAGAGATCG
>NZ_JANPGM010000142.1:0-4318 GCF_031423935.1 Chamaesiphon sp. VAR_69_metabat_338 | reverse complement strand
CCCACACTAATTAATGCTGCCGCTGCGGTTCCTGATGTTTCCGGTGGCTGGTGAGATCCTTTGGCTAAACCAGTTGGAAATTGCTTGAATTTTGCCCACACTCTCCCATAAATAGGCGGGGATATTTGGTACGATTCTCCTCTGGAAACTCTCCGCGAACGAGTATTTGTCATAATTTCTATTACCTGATAAATGCTGTAATTTAAAGGGCATGAATTTTAGCTATGCCCAATCCTGTCACTAAACCCCCCATTGCAAAGAACATTAGTCCCATTAAGGCAACACAGGTAGCTGATAAAACAGCCCGATGTTTTTTCTCCAGAATTGCATCGCCATACGTCCACAAAATCCACGTACAAGCGACCCCAATCGGCAGCGTAAACAGAACGCTAAATTCGTGGTATTCCATTAAGACATACTGAGCGAGCGGGCTATTTTCCTTGAGCCAAGCTCTGGCACCGCCGAATGAGGCATCAGCGCGATAGCGCATGTATGCCCAGTTGCCACTAGCGATCGCCAAAAAAGCGATCGAAGTTGCCCAAAATGTCAGCGTGCGGACTTGCGGTAAAATCTTGGCGGAGCCACGCAACAGCGGAAAGGCTAAATGTCCGGTATATACAGCAACAACTGTTGCTAAGAGTGAGCCAAAGCCATGAATCGCCCCGATCGATCTTTGCCAAGGACTGGGATGGAGCAGATTGAAAAAAGGCAGAAATAAAAATATGCCCGCAGAGAGAATACTCAGTCCATAGATACAGACCTGAGCCAAATCTAATTGTTTGGGAAATTCCCGTTCTGTTGATGTTTCTGTGATTGAATCTAAAGTCATTGATGATTATTGATAAATTGCCAGCTAAGTTGCGGCCGCTAACAATTCAGCCATTTCCAAGCAAACACAAGAACTAAGCCATGACGGCGTAAACTTATTTTTTAATCGACCTTAACGATCTAGTGCTCTTATCGATCGCTAGTCAGAAATCAGGAGTTAGACAGTTGTTTTAGTACCTGCAAACTGTTGGTACTTTTGCAGATCGGCGGACAAGGAATCTGTCTGACCGAGGATCGGATCGACTTGAGTGTAATTGGTTGAATCGCCAATACCAGTAGTAGCCATTAACTGATTGATATTACTCACCTCAGTTGACTTGAGGCTATTGCTAGCATCGGTCATTTTCAGCGTTGCTTGGCCGAGCGCGGCTGTGGTATTGGTGTTGGTGATGTCGCTGGGTGAATTGCCAGCGAGTGCTTTGGCTACTTCAGTGGTGGCAAGTGCGGGGGTGGGAGTAGTGGCAGTGAGGCTGATTGTCGCGAACGCATTCGCACCAACTGTAGCAGTGGCGATACTGTTGGCAATGCCTTTGAGTTCGTAAGCACGCGTACCAGTGGTATCTTGACCAGTAACTATATCCTTATAGGTGTAAGTTCCAGTGACAGCAATATCCCCAAAGTCATTGACACCTACAGCATTAGTTAAGACGACTGCGGCACCTTCATAGGTGAGGGGTTGGGTGAGTAAATTGTTGAGATCGGCGAGTTTTCCCTCACTCCAAACAAATGCGTGATTGGTTTTGCCATCTGCCAACTGCGAAGCCCCGACGACGGTACCAAAAGAGTTAATGCTATTGACAGAGCCTGTTTTACCGCCCAAACTTCCCAAGTCAGTGACTTTCCCATCGCGGAGGATAAATGGATTACTAGTGGCAGCATTACCGCTCAGTCCGTTACTTTTGGCACCGATAATCTGCCCCGCATCATTGATATCCTTCAAACTAGCTTGCGCCGCGCCAAAAGTACCGAGATTTTTGAGCTGGTAATCGCCTTTAGCATCTTTTTCCCAGATCGCAGCGGTGTTGGTAAACTTATCATCGAGCTTGCCGTCGCTATCGATCGATCCAACAAGCTGTCCCTGATTATTAATACCCTGTGCGGTACCACCATCGCCACCTAAATCGGCGAGATCTGTCACGTTGCCATTCTCAATTAAAATGGGATTTTCAAACCCATCAGCAAGAATATTGCGACCAGCATACTGCTTGCTATTGTTGGTATCGAAGTAGTAGCTCTCTAATCCTCCAAAATCGTCAACCGTCAGTTCGTATTTGGCAGTCCCTTCTTGTTCCCAAGTAATCGCTCGGTCTGTCGGGATAGGGATTGGTTGACGAACTTCATCGACAGTGCCAAACACAACGCCCCTGTCACCGATGCCTCGGACATTAGGGACTAGCAGATTTATGCTCGTACCATCAGGTGCCCCAAAGTCCGACTCACCTTGTTTGATCCCAACGTTGGTAAGTGCGGTGAGCTTACCTTTTTCCCAGATAAATCCTTGACGGATAATGTTGTTAGTTTGGAGCACTGCGGTGGTGGCATTTTCATTGATAAAGGTACCAGCAGTATCGTAACGTCCAGCAATTTGCCCAAAGTCATTAATACCACCCGCAACCACGTTGGCATTCTTGTTAGTGGTATTGAACGAGCCTAATTCGGTAGCTTCGTACTTATACAGCGATCCATTATCGATGAGTGCTGCCGAAGCATTTGTGACGCCCTTGAGAGTAGCGACGAGATCTGTGCCATCCGTCACCAGGGTATCGTCACCTTTGGTAGTAAACGTCAGCGACTTACCAAGCAAGCTTTCGCCCAGCCGGAGCCGATCCTTAGTTGCGTCAAATCCGGTAATTGTCACATCACCAGCACCACCTTCGAGGACGACTCGGTTGTTACCACCGCCGAGATCGACTTCATCACTACCAGTGCCAGCATTGATAATCCCATTGCCAAATAGTGCCGAAATTGTATCGTTTCCCGCACCACTGTAAGCGAGATTATTGCCAGATCCGAGTGCAATGGTGTCATTGCCATTGCCAGCGAGGACGCGATTTTTGCCATTGCCAGCATTGATGGTGTTCCTGCCGTCACCAGCATCGATAAAATCATTGTCATTACCTGTCGCGATGACGTCATTGTCTTTGCCAGTTCGCACGAGATTGATGCCGTTGCCAGCACTAATATTGGTCGTGACATCACCGCCATCGATGATGTCATTATCCGCGCCAGTAACGGTAGGTGCGTTACCTTTAGCGATCGTATAAGTTGCTGCCATAATTGTGATTGAGGTTGCGAAAGCAACTGTGGATTGAAGAGTTGTCAGGATTTCGCGCGATTATGCCTAGAAGGATATCGACCCGATCGCCTAAGATTGAAATAGTTATTTTGTGTTGCTAGCTGATATTTTCTCCCGCCGATCTCGATCGATCTGGTGAGGATGTCAGTTGGCTTTTATTTTGATGTGCTGCTTATCTTACCCAATGGCTAGCGGACTTTAGTCTAGCTTATTGCAAAATAATATCATTAGCATAGCACCATCTGAAATTAGCGATCGCTAATTTTTGATTAGCATTGCTGAGGTGTGAAGGTTATTTGTATTAGAAAAATTAAACTCTACAGCTATTTTCAGGCTGTAGAGTTGAAGAAAGTTAAGCATAATTTGGCTTGAAGACCGTTACCAATCTGGATCTCCCGCTCGATCGCGTACTCAAAATCGAGCTGACTTAATTGATAATAGTTATTATTAACTTAAATTTAGTTGAGGCTGTCAGTTTGCATAGCGATCGAACCAGCAGAATATGGGCTACATCCGCTTGTCAGGAAGTTTATTTACCAGCAAGTCTTCAAACTTCTGCTTCCGCCGAAACCAGTTTAGTCGCCAATTTTGAGGCTGTAGATAAATACTACCCACGCCGAGTAAAAAGACCCAATAACAAATTGCCTGAACTAAATACAGTCGCTGCACGTAACCAAAGAGAGCGGCGAATACCATGCCGGGAAATTGTTCTTCTGGAAGAGTCTTGCTAAAATTCCAGACTATCGGGCCGAGAATGCAGTCCTTATCGGCGGGTTTGGCAAACCGCTCGTAGAAAAAGCACATCCCTTGAGAATCGCGATTCATCTGGGCGACAGCATTAATAGCTTGGTCGAATCGCGCCAATGAAGTAACCACCAATCCAGCAATAATTAGCAGTAGCAAGACCCCCATCACGGCAAAGAACTTGCGGATATTTAGTTGCATTCCCCACTTAAATAACAGCATCCCAATTAAGGTGGCGGTGACGACTCCCGCGATCGCGCCCACCGCAGGTACGATCCCTTGCTGAAATTTACTCGCGATAAATAGTACCGTCTCAAAACCTTCCCGCATAATCGCAAAAAAGACCAGCCAAAATATCCCCCACCCCGCCCGCGCATCGGTTTTGAGTGCGCTACCGACAGCACCTTCAACCTCTTGTTTGAGGCTTTTAGCGTGACGGGACATCCAAAT
>NZ_JANPGM010000141.1:0-2140 GCF_031423935.1 Chamaesiphon sp. VAR_69_metabat_338 | reverse complement strand
GAGATCCGCCAAGCTTCCAAAGCAGATCGCGCTGTCGTCTATGAGTTTAATGAAGATTGGAGCGGTCAAGTCGTCGCCGAATCCGTCGGTAGTGGCTGGGTGTCGCTGCTAGTCGAACAGAAGAAAGATGAAGTCCTTGCTGGCAATCGGGCTACCAGCGATCGCTGTATCCTGCGGAAATGGGCGCAAAAAGATATCACCGAAGAAGATACTTATCTCCAAAGCACCAAAGGCGGTAAATACTCTAAAGGTTCTAAATCTACAGCCGTCAATGATATCTACACCAGAAACTTCCCCGACTGCTATATCCAATCCCTAGAGAAATATCAGGCTAAAGCTTATATCCTCGCGCCAATCTTCAAAGGTGGTGTGTTATGGGGTTTACTCGGTGTCTATCAAAACGACGCTCCCCGCGTTTGGGATGCCTCCGAACGATCGGTGATCGAACAAGTCGCCCTCCAAATCGGCGTTGCGCTCCAGCTTGCTGAATACCTCGAAAAAGTTAAGACTCAAGAGCAAGAGCTATCGGCGATCGTCGATCGAGAACGCGCTAACCGTCAAGAATTGGAACAGGAAGCCCTCCGCGTCCTCAAGGCGATCGGCCCTTCCTTCCGAGGTGACTTAACCGTCCGCGCTCCTCTCTCCGAAACCGAAATCGGGACGATCGCCGATGGTTACAATACCACCATTCAAAGTCTGCGGGAACTGGTGCGTCAAGTCCAGACCGCCGCGATTAGCGTCAGCAGCACCTCCAGCGAAAACAACATGCTGGTAAACAACCTCTCCGCTCAAGCCCAACAAGAACTCGAACAACTCGATCGCGCTTTGATCCAAGTAGACTTGATGGCCGCTTCGAGTAAAGAAGTTGCCGACTTCGCTCAAAAGGTCGAACTAGTAGTCCAATCAGCCAACCGCACCGTTCAAAACGGCGACACGCTGATGGAAAGCACGGTTGAAGAGATTCTCGAAATCCGCTCCACCGTATCCACCACCGCCAAGAAAATCAAACGCCTGGGCGAAACCTTCCAGAAGATTTCTAAAGTCGTCAACCTGATCGAAAACTTCGCGACCCAAACCAACTTGCTCGCCTTGAATGCTTCGATCGAAGCCACCCGCGCGGGTCAGTACGGCAAAGGCTTCGCCGTCGTAGCCGATGAAGTTCGCTCCCTGGCTTATCAATCTGCTAATGCGACCACCGAAATCGAACGCTTAGTAGACGAAATCCGGATCGACACCAACGATGTAACCGAAGCAATGGAAATCGGGATCGCCCAAGTCGTTCAGGGTACCAACCTGGTCAACGAAACCCGCCAGAGCCTCAGCGAAATCGTCGTCGCCACCGGTCAAATCAGCGAACTCGTCAAAGCCATCAGTCAATCTGCGGGTACGCAAACCAAACAGTCCCAAAAACTGAGCGAAGCCATGATCGACGTCGCCACGATCGCCAACCTCAGCTCCGACAGCGCACTCCAAATCTCCGAATCTTGCCAACAGCTCATCGCTACTTCGCAAGTGTTGGAGACTAGTGTGAGCCGATTTAAGGTGGATTAGGGAAGAGGGGATAGGGGATAGGGAATAGGGAATAGGGAGTATTCAATAGGAAGGACGCTTGCGTCCCAAACCTAGATCGAACCTAAAATCCTAATCTCTATCCCCCAAACACCCCTAACCTCTAGAGCCTCTAACCCTATCCCCTATCCCCTACCCCCTTTCCCCTAAATGACCACCGACGATCTAGATTTTCAAGAGTCACTCGATCGATACTTTGAGATCGAAGCGGCGGAATTACTCGAAACCATCGAACAAACCCTCCTGGGTTTAGTTGAAGAAAAAACGATCGAGCGCGTCCATACCCTGATGCGAGCGGCACACACCATCAAAGGCAGTGCGGCTAATTGTGGGTTCAAAACGATCGAGACCATCGCCCATCACCTAGAAGATGTCTTCCAGGCGCTCTACCCGCCCGAACTCGAAATCGACCCGGAACTAGGTTTACTCTTGATGGAGGGCTACGATTGCCTGTACGACCCCTTGAGAGCCCTACTCGCCAAGATTCCCTACGATGAAGCTGCTACCCTCGAACGGACGGCGACTCTATTTGCCAGATTGCAAACTCACTTAGGTGATTTTTTCGGACGCG